>JAHBAQ020000027.1 GCA_018500045.2 Candidatus Shapirobacteria bacterium
AGATGTGTATAAGAGACAGCCGCTCACCAGGGCAAACAAGAACTTACTCTTGATGAATTTAGAAAACGTTATTTTATTCTTGACCCTGGTCAAAACCTCCGGGATACTGGCCGAAATCATGATAATTTTATTTTTGCTCTTACCGAAAAAGGCTATAACTCTATGCTAACTACAATTAAAAAGTATCTTTAGTCATCAAAAAATCCGTCAAAGACGGATTTTTATTTTGAGGAGATGCTCGGTGTCGAGCCGAGGTCCGAAAGCAGACAATAAAAAACATCTACAAGCTTAGATAAACTTTATCCTACACCAATAACAACTAAAGTTTACAAAAAGTATTATTGTGTCGATTATTGAGGGCATTACCCCTCGCTTTAATTTTTAAAAAATCGAGATTTTAAAAATTGCATTCTGGTTTAGTTTATACCCTTTAATTTTCTCCAGACAGGAAACTAAAAGATAACTTTCTCTTATGCTAAAGCGTAGGCCTTAGGTGCGGAAAAAGCGTTGACAGCATTAGTTAAATACTTATCAACATTAAGTAAAATGGATTTAGCATTTTATTTTTAACCCTGTTTAACGACTCAATGGATCAAAGTCGGCTTGCCGTTTTTTAAAGTACGTACTCCGTCGATGCAATACATCTCCAGGAGCACTATTCTATCAAATTTAGCCCTTTTTGTCCAAAAATATGACTTAAATTGTCTTTAATCCTCAGCCTGCCACGGGCAGGCTATAAAAAATATTTCCCCTCCTTTCTTCAAAGGAGGGGATTAAGGGGTAGATTTGTTTTATTATTAATTATGTCTCTCATCATCGATCTTCTTTTCCCTAAAACCTGTTTCGGTTGTGGCCAAGTTGGTCAATATTTTTGTCCAAAATGTCAGCAATTTATTAAATATCATTCTCCAAAATTTTCCTCTCATCCACCCAAAGAGGGTCGACTCAGTCTTTTTTACTTCCACGGGCTTATCCGTCGGGCTATTCAGTCACTAAAATATGAATTTACGTCCGACATTATCGAAGAAATGAGTACTATTTTTACTCAAAAACTTCAAAAAACATATCCTCATCTTGTTAAATATTGGCAACAAAACAATTTCATTTTAACTCCCATTCCTCTTCACTTTTATCGTCAAAATTGGCGCGGTTTCAACCAATCGGTTTTATTTGGTCAATCAGTCTCTCGAAAATTAAATTTAACCTTTTCTGATCAAATTATTTTTCGCTCCAAAGATACCCATTCTCAGGCAAAAATCAAAAGTCATCAAAAACGTCTGGAAAATATTCATCAGGCTTTTACTCCCATTCTTCCCATACCTCAAAATCTAATTATTTTCGATGATGTCGCTACCAGTTTTTCTACTCTCAATTCAGCTCTCAACAGTCTTAAAGTCTATGGCCTAAACCGTTGTTGGTATCTGACTCTGGCTGGTTAGTAAATAATCTTTCGTTCCTAATCTGTTCCGCTGTTTTTGGTTGAACTACTCCAGTTTCTACTGCTCTAGGTAAATCCCCATCAGTTATTTGCCAACCTTCAATTGGTGTTAATGAACTCAAATAAAAATTCTCTACATTTAACCCGTGACCTGCCAACGATTCTCTTAATTCACTAGTTACTTCTTCTTCAATCAAACTCCTATCTGTCGACAACGCATTCATTAAGGTATGGTTGGTTAAAACTTTTCGAATTCGGCTTCTAGTTACAGGTCGAACCACTTTTGATACAAAATTTTCTCCAATATTTTGCCAAATTTCCGGTAATCTTTCAGTATCCAATTTTATTAACACCGTTGCCTCCACTGCTACAAATTTATTATCGGAAGTTACTGCATTAATTACTTCATCACCCATAATCTCTTTATTGTCTTTCAATACAATATCTTTAGCAATTGTGTATTCAATCAACTGAGCATTAAATAACTTCACTCTATGAATAATCGGCACTTTAAAATGCATACCTGGATACCAGACATTTCTCAAAACCCCTCTAAATACGCTATAAATACAACCCACATGGCCCGGAGGTATTGTTACAATAAAACCGCCAACAACTTCGTCTACCAACAAGGAGACAAGCAAATTATCAATTGATGCCATATATAGAGAGATTATACCCTAATCAAAATCAAAAAACACTTTTACTTCTTAAAACATTTGGCCAATTCCATCAATTTTTCTTCCGGATTTTTACTTTTGACAATATACGATGAAATCAAAATTCCTTTTGCTCCCAACTTCAGTGACACTTTTACATCTTCAGCCGAATGTATTCCGGCTCCCACCAAAATTGGTACTTTAGGAAATATTTCTACTATTTTTTTTATTACTTCCGGTTTTTCACTCGCCACCGATCTATCTTTACTCCCAATCAAATTTTTTGGTTCATAAGCCATAAAATCTGATTTTATATTTTTTGCCCATCCTTCAGCCTGACCTAAACTACTCAAACAAACCGTGGCTACGAATTTTTTTGGCCAAGCCTTCAATATTTTTTTAATTGTGCCCGGGTTTTTTCGACACTCCGAATGATTAATCAAACTTCCATCAATTCCTGCTTCTTTCGCTTGAACCGGGGATATTGACCCAGATTTTGCTCCTTCAAAAAATTCATCCACATTTTGTATCCATACCTCCATTTCTAATTTTTCTTTAATCATCCTAGCATCTACTACTGATACTACCGGCACAATCTTTACTCCAGTTTTTTCCATTACTTTTTTACAAATTTTGGCCAATTCCAATACTCCATTTCCAAAAGTATTTTCATAAATTTTAAAATTCACCGCAATCATATTATTTATTCAAACTATATCTTTTCTGCAATTGGCTAATCCCGTTTTTTAAAGTAGATATTGTTTCTGCCGGCATTACATCTGTTCTGGATAAGCCATTGATCGCATCAGTAAAATATTTTTGCATCTCAGCATTAACTCCATTATCTCCGGTTTCCGAAGCTAAGTACCAACTGCTGGCTTTATTAGCCACCGATAAAAACGGCCATACACTGGCATTATCCTTCAATTTGTCTGACATACTTTTCCTTGGATAAATTTCCCCAAAACTTCGTAACTGCGACTGGGCGGTATACATTTTTTCTAAAGCTTCTTTAGAACTCAAAAATTCCAAAAATTTCCAAGCCTCTTTTTTATGTTTACTCTTATTGTTTACCCCTTCTGTCCAATAACTTGCCCAATGAATATCGGTCAACTCAGGATTTTCTGCCGTAATATCACCATTAATTGGTAATTGAGGTACTGTTGTAATTCCATATCTCAAATCTTTATTCAAATTCTGCAAATCAAAAACCCGCCACGATGGTCCAAAATAAAAAGCTAATTTGCCAGCAGCAAACAAATTGGTTGTATTTGGTAGTGTCTCATCCCAAACTTTTGTCGACGATTTAGCAAAAGAAGCATAATATTTTAAAGCATCCTCCAGATTTTTATCAGTATTTATATCCTTACCGAAATTAATTCCGTTTTGTTTCATCATCAATCCCAAAATGTCACTCCAATGATCCACGTTACCATTAGCAATCCCCAAACCAGCACCAGCTGTCTTTATTACCCCGTTACTGTCTTTAACTGTCAATTTGGCGGCTGCCTTTTCCAATTCCCACCAACCTTTTGGTACTTCAATCTTCGCCTCTTCCAACAATGTTTTGTTGTAAAACAAAGCAATTCCATCATACATTATCGGCACCGATAACCATTTATTATTAACTTTCAAATCACCCTTGTAAACGTCCAAAAAATCATTTTCTAAACCAATATTGCTTATCACCTCAGTTGGTACTGGCTCCAAGTATTCTGTCATCATTGGTACCCAGGTATTATGAAATCTAAAAATATCTACATCCTCCTCACCACCACCAGTCTTTGCTAATTTTGCCGATAATCTGGTTCTATAATCAGTTCTTTGTCCTCGTTTATAAATCACCTTTATTCCTGGGTTTTTTGCTTCAAAATCACTAATAATAGTGTTCATTACAGATTGATCTTCCCATAATCCCCAGTAATTCAATGTCACTGTCTCCGTCGTTGTTTTTTTATTCCCAACCAGTTTTACCACCAACAAAGTCACTATCAAAAATACCGCTACTGCTATTCCTACAATTACCCATTTATTTTTTAACCAAGATAATTTATTGACTGATTCGGGTTTATTTTCGACAACCGAAGTTTTTAGTCTATCTTCGGGAATATCCAGCTTTTGTTCACTTGCTGGTTCCATATTTGGCTCAGTCAGTATAGTTGTTCTTCTGGGCGGCAATGGTGATTTTATATCTTCTAAAGTCACATCTATATCATACCTTAAACTTGTACCCGGTTACTATATCCAATTTTTACTGGTAAAATAAGCCATATGTCGCCATTAATTTATTCACTTTTAACTACTCTTCTTATTAGTCTGCTTTCCCTTGCCGGTTTTTTTTTGGTATTTATCAAATCCAAAAATCTCCAAAAAATCACTCCTATTTTAGTCAGTTTTGCTGTCGGTGGATTGCTTGGTGATGCTTTTATCCATCTTATTCCAGAATCTTTCGAGTTTTTCTCTTCAGAGTCAACTTCCTCTATTATGATTTTATCCGGGATTATTATCTTTTTTATTCTCGAAAAAGTTCTTCGTTGGCACCATTGTCATGAAGTCGACTGTCATCAGGAAGAAAAGCACGTTGTTACTCTCAACTTAATTGGTGATAGTGTCCATAATTTTATTGATGGTGCTCTTATTGCCGCTAGTTTTCAAATTAGCCACCTCGTTGGTTTTACTACCGCCTTAGCTGTTATTCTTCACGAAATTCCCCAAGAAATAGGGGATTTTGGTATTATGATCCACCACGGTGTTTCCGTTAGAAAAACAGTTTTTTACAATTTTATTACTTCTCTTACCAGCTTCTCTGGTGTTTTTCTTATTTCTGTTTTAAATTACGATTTTTCCTCTTACTTAATTCCTCTTACTGCCGGTGGTTTTATTTATCTGGCTCTCACCGATTTAACCCCCGAACTCCACCGCCACGACCCAAAAATCTCTATTGTTTTATCCCAGTTAATTTCCATTATTCTTGGTCTCGGTCTCATGTTCTGTCTCCTCTTTTTAGAATAATTTGTTTTTTCTGCGATCTAATATCTACGATCTAAAATCTAATTTGTTATCATTTCTTATGTTTATTAATGTCTATACTGACGGTGGTTCTCGAGGCAATCCTGGTATTTCCGGCTATGGTCTGGTAATTTATGACCACCAAAACAAAATTCTTTATAAAGAAGGCAAATTTTTAGGTATTAAAACCAACAACGAAGCCGAATATTCCGGTATTTTAGCTGCTCTTAGCTGGATTAAAAATCATAAAGATCTTTATCAAATTTCTCAAGTTAATTTCTTTGCCGATTCTCAACTTATGATTCGCCAGCTTCAAGGCATTTACAAAGTCAAAGCTCCCACCCTTTTACCTCTTTATGCTCAAGTCCAACAGCTTTTAACTCAAATAAGTTTACCTACCAAATATACCGATGTTCGCCGGGAGTTTAATAAATTAGCTGATGAATTAGCCAATCAAGCTATGGATAAACGATTTTAATATGAAATCTACCGCCAAAAATTTATTAATTGCTTTTCTGATCACTTTCTTTCCCCTCATTCTTTTATTTGCTCCTCTAATTATCAACTACAACAAAACTGCCAGCAATACTAAAATTTTAGGCAAAGATTATTCTCACTTATCCCGTCAAGAAATTATTAATAAACTCAATCAGGATTTTGTTTTACCCGATAATTTAAAAATTAGTTATCAAGACAAAAACTTTACCATTTCCATCGCCTCTGTTTCTGCTTCTATCAACACCGACAAAGTCGCCGCTACGATTCTTTATCGTCGTCTCGATGAGGGGGTTGTCAACTATGTCAAATATTTTTTTAATCCCAAAGAATTTTCTTTATCTATAAATTACGACTCACCTTCTTTAACCAAAATCATCGAAGATATTGCCTCACAAGTCGACAAACCATTCATTCCAACAGAATTGATTCTCAAAGATAAAAAAATTTCCACCAATTCTGGTTCAGTCGGTCTTAGCGTCGACCAATCCAAACTCCAAGAACAAATCCTTAATAACTTAAGTTTTGCCAATTTTTCCGAAGATATTTCTATCACCGTTAATTCTATTGGTTCCATTCCTGACGAAAACCAGGTTAATCAAACTATTTCTCGAGCCCAAAAATTAATTGGTAAATCTATTATTTTAATTACTCCTTCAGATCGAGTTACTATTAATGATCAAACTCTCATTTCTTGGATCGATTTCAACAATGGTTTTCAGCAGGACAAAATTTCTTCATATTCCCAAAACACCGCCCAAAGTTTTAAACACGACCCTATTGATGCTGTTTTTAAATTTGAAAATAATAAAGTTCTTGAGTTTCAAACCGCCAAAAATGGTATTGCTGTTGATCCAGATCAACTCACCCAAGATATTATTTCTGCTTTTACTAATCTTGAAAATTCCGATAAAACTAATTTCGAATTTACTCTTTCTTATCAATCAATTGAACCAAAAATAAAAAATTCTGATGCTAATGATTTAGGTATCAAAGAGCTCATTGGTAGTGGTACTTCCACTTTCAAACATTCCAGCCCCACCAGAAACATTAATATTACCAAAGGTTCCTCTATTGTTAATCGTCTTTTAGTTGGCCCAGGCGACACTTTTTCTTTTGTCAAATCCCTTGGTGAAGTTACTCTCGAAGCCGGTTATGCCAAAGCCTACATTATTCGTCAAGGTAAAACTGAACTCGATGTTGGTGGAGGAATTTGCCAAGTTTCTACTACCTTATTTAGGGCTATGTTAAATGCCGGCCTTAATATTACCGAACGTAAAAATCATGCCTACCGTGTTAGTTATTACGAAGAAGATAGTAAACCCGGCTATGATGCCACCGTTTTTATTCCCAGTCCCGATTTGAAATTCATCAATGATACTGGTCACTATGTTCTTATTCAGAGTGTTTTAGATATGGAAAATCGTCGTTTAACTTACGAAATCTATGGCACCTCCGATGGTCGCAAGTCAGAAATTTCCAATTACCGTCAATGGGATTCTACCCCTGCTCCGCCCGATATTTGGATTGACGATCCAACTCTTCCGGCTGGTAAAACAGTTCAAGACGAACACGCTATTCCTGGTCTAAAGACCGCTTTCGATTGGACCGTCAAAGACAAAGACGGCCATATTATTCATCAAAAAACTTTTCAATCAAATTTCGTCCCTTGGGCAGCTGTCTATCGCCGCGGTCCCCAAAACTAATTAAATTGCAATCTCGGATCTCTGTCCAACTTATCTATTTCTTCTACATATTCTCCCATCTTTGCCTTTTCACAAGCAACTCTTCCGATCATAGCCGCATTATCCGTATTTAAATTTTTATGACTTGGCATAAAAATTGGTAAACCAACTTCTTTTGCTAATTTTCTTAACCGTTTTCTTAATTCCAAATTTGCCAACACTCCACCACTGGCCAACAACATTTTTGGCCGATATTTTTCAATCGCCAATTTATATTTTCTCAACAAAGTTTCAAACACCGCATTCTGAAAAGTTGCCGCCAAATCATTCAAATTTTGATAAACTTTTTCTTTTGGCCAATCTTTAACCTTATAGTAAAAACTGGTTTTTAATCCGGAAAAACTATAATCCAATATTTTTTTATCCGCCAGCGGGTGGGGGAGTTCCAAAAAATTGGTTTTTCCTTCTCTAGCCAGTCTTTCTATAATCGGTCCACCTGGGTACCCCAACCCCAACATTTTCGCCGCTTTATCCAACGCCTCTCCTGCCGCATCATCCAGAGTCTCTCCAACAACAGTGTAATCAATTTTATTAAAGCCCTGCCCTGTCAAAGGAAGGGTTTGGGAAGGGTTTGTCATCAGGATAATCTTTGTATGCCCTCCAGATACCGTCAATGCTAAAGCCGGCAATTCCAATTCTCTCTCTGGTTTTCCCTTTTTATTTTTCAAAAAATTTGCCCAAATATGTCCCTCAATATGATTCACGGCCACTATTTTTTTATTATATTTTTTGGCCAGTTCTTTGGCCTTATTTACTCCAATTCCCAAAGCAATTGCTAACCCTGGTCCTAACGTTACTCCAATTACATCAATTTCTTTCATCCCTTCTGAAATTATTTGTTCTATTTTTTCTTCTTTTAATTTTTTCTGATATCTAAAATTTGAGATTTGAGATCTTAAAATAGCTTCCGCTATAACAGCATTGATTCGCGATTCGTGTGCTCTCTTTGCGATATCTGGCACTACACCACCCCATTTAGCATGCAAATCTGTTTGTGACGAAATCACATTCGACAATACTGAGTCGTTTTCCAAAACGGCCGCACAGGTGTCATCACAACTAGTCTCTATTGCCAATATTTTCATTTGTTTGTATTATTAACTATATAAAATATGTCAACTAAAAATAGTACTTATATAATCTTAGGTTTAATCCTGCTGATTTTAGCAGGAATTGGCGGTTATTTCCTCTTCCAAGTTTATCTGACTAACCAACAAGTTTCCTACACCTCCACCACTACTCCAAAAATAGAACTACTTCCTACTGACTCTCCCACCGAAGAAATAGTAGAAGTCACTCCATCAGTTATTACTCCTACCGCCTCTGTCTCCGGCAAAATTACCCCCACTGCTGTCAAAACCACCATTGCCCCCACCAAAATCCCCACCGCCACTGCCACTTCTGCCGCTTCATCATCCACCAGTCAAACTTTTATTTCCGATACCGACAGTTTTTCTATCGTCTATTCTCTCAAAAGAAAACTTTATCAAGATTTCGAATCAACCCTCTACGACACTAATGGTAATGTTTCTCAAGATAAGACCGTCAAAGGTAATCGCTATACTTTTTACAATGCCCCCACCAATTTTGCTGTTCATGTCAGCCCTGGCACTGTTTGGTCTTGGAAAAATCCCGATCGTCAATTCAGTCAAAGCAGTCTAATTTCCGGACAACCATCATACCGATACGATATCGCCGCTCAAACTATTATAGATCTTCAATACAATAATAAAAACTACACTATTCAGTGTATTCACAATGGCAATTCCACCCTCAAAACCGAGTGCGAAGCCTTCATCTCTTCCTTCAAGCTACTTTAAATTAATCTAGACCTTCCCACGGAAATATTATTAGCTTTCCAATAGTTACTCTTTTATCAATCTCTATTAATCCTGCTAGAAGCGACTCAACTGAACCCTTTGGTGGTTCTAAAGACTTCATTGTAACAACACCAGCTTCAAGCATTTTTCTTTCTTCCACCCATTCGTCAAACAGTCTTTGAGCTTCTACTCCTCTCTTTTGCGGAGCTAGTATTTTGTCTGGATTTAAATTTGGATTTTCTGGATTACTCATATGTTTTTAAATTTAGGCAATTTTACCACATTTTTAAAAGGCTCCCCTTCATCTCTTCCTTCAAGCTTTTTTAATTTGTTATACTCCCAGTATATGACACAACGTTTTACTGAAACATTATCTCGTGCTAAAGCTATTGGTTTTTTTTCAAGTGTCCCAAGTTACCCTTCAGATTTAAATAATCAAGAAAACGCTCCCTTTGTTACCAATGCTATTGGTGGTTACAACCATATTGGTAAAGCAGCTAAAGCAATGTTTGACAAAGAACAAAAATTACCAGACCAACAAAAAGTTCCTTCAGATATTATCCCGAGATAAAAACCAAATAACTAATACTTCTCGTTTCCTAGCCTACATATTCGAATTTAACAATAAATTTGTTATTATTAGCTAATTTAGATTACTAATAAATATGTCAAAAGAGATACAACATTTCAATACTCGCCCAGCACCAGAAAATCTTATTAACAATGAAACTAATCAACTTCGATTTTTCTCTTATCGAATGACTGAACCATTTTCTCGATCAGAACCAATAGTTTTTGCTAGTCCAGGGTATACAACCGGAATTTTAAATCACTCCGATGACGCAAACTATCTACGATATGATAATTTTAATAGAGTAAGCAAAATAGCCGATGCTAGGCTTAATATGTTACGAGAGCTCTATGATAATAAAGACAAACCTCAGGAAGCCATAATTCCGACCAGTCAGCCAAAGAAATAATCAAAAGTAAAAAATTCCAGTCAAAAAACAAAGTTAATATTTTATCTCTCTCGTTTCCTGATCTACATATTCAAAATTCACCGACACGACATTAGTTTTTTCTTTTAATTTTTTCAAATAATTTTCCCCCATTTGTTCCGGCCATTCAATACAACTAACGCTATTTTCTTCAAATAAATCCAAAAACTTTATTTCCTCCAAATCTTTTTCCGACGTAATTTTATACAAATCCATATGCAAAAATTTTTCAATTTTACTTTCCACTATTTTATATTCGTTATATATTATATAAGTCGGACTCACAATCTTTTCCTTTACTCCCAACAAATGCCCCACTTTTCTACTAAAAACAGTTTTTCCACAACCCAAATCTCCTGATAATAAAAATACCAACGGTTTTAAGCCCTGCCTTGTCAAAGGGAGGGTTTGGGAAGGGTTTTGCCCTGTCTCTTATACACATCT
>JAHBAQ020000079.1 GCA_018500045.2 Candidatus Shapirobacteria bacterium
ATTCTTTTTTGGCAATTTCAGCAATAAGTGGAGCAGCCCCGGTACAAGTACCGCCACCCATACCACCACAAATAAAAACCATATCAGTGCCAGCTAATACTTCCTTGATTCTTTCTTTTGATTCTTCAGCAGCTTTTTGTCCCATCTGAGGATTACCACCGGCACCTAAACCTTTGGTGAGTTTTTCACCGATTTGAATTTTAATCGGGGCTAAAGAGTTTAATAAAGCCTGAGAATCGGTATTAATAGCGATAAAATCGACACCTTTGATACTATCTTCGGAAATCATAGAATTGATAGCATTATTACCACCGCCACCAACACCAATAACTTTAATTTTAGCGAATTGACCAGCTAAGGTTTTAATAAGTCCCATAAAAACTTAAGGCATTAAAGGCTCTATTAATTTTTTGAATTTATCAAAAATTCCACCAGTAGAAATTTTATTTTTTTTGGTTGGGGTATTAGATGTTTTTTTGTTGTCGTTGCTATACATAAGTAATCCAATAGAACTACTATAAGCCGGGTTAATAATATCATCAATAATACCACCGACTTTTGGTGGGGTGGCAATTCGGAGCGGTAAAGGAATTATTTTTTCGCAAATTTCCTTAATATTTATTGTTTGAGCTCCACCACCAGTCAAAACAATACCGGCAGGGATAGCTTGAGCAAAACCGCTGTCGTCAATTTTGGAATAAATTAAATGGAAGATTTCTTCTAGGCGGGGTTTAATAATACCATTGATGGAAGTTTGGATAGAAACACGACGTTTGTCGTCGGATTGAATACCAAAGTTCGATAATTCTATTTCGTCTTCAAATTTTTTGGATTCGGAGATTTTATTAAGTCGAAGTTTAATTTTTTCGGCATCATCGAGAGAAAAGCGAAGTCCAATGGCTAAATCGTTGGTAACATTGCCGGCACCGACGGGAATAACTGAGGAGTAAACTGGAGAACCTTCGTTGAAAATAGTGAGAGTGGTAATACTGCCACCAATATCAATTAAGGCGACACCTAATTCTTTTTCAGTTTCTGTTAGGGTTGACTTGGCAGTGGCTAAACCGGAATAAACTAATTGATCAATTTTGATACCAATGTCTTCAAGACATTTTTTAAGATTTTTGAGTGATGGAGTAGAGGCAATAATAATATGAGCTTCAACTTCAAGGCGAACTCCGTTCATTCCGACCGGATCGATCACCCCTTCTTGGCCATCAACGGTGTATTTAATAGGGATGATATGAATAATCTCTTTACCGGTGGGAACAGCGATAGCTTTGGCGGCATCGACGACTCGCTCAATATCTTCTGAATTAATTTCACCGTTTGGGTTACTGATAGCGACAACACCGTGAGAATTAATGGACTCAATATGAGGAGCAGACAGACAGACAGAGGCAGAGTTAATTTGAAAACCAGCCATACGTTCGGCAGATTCGATACTTTGGACAATAGTTGATGAGGCCTGTTCAATATTAATAATTTGGCCTTTGCGAAAGCCAAGCGAAGGGATGGAAGAGACAGCAATAATATTAAATTTATCCTCTGTATCGGAATATTGACCGATAATAGTAGTTATTTTTGAAGTACCGATATCGATACCGCTAATTATTTTTGAATGTTGCATAAGGGTGTGCAGGGCTCAAATCAACTAATTTGAGACTTTGATGATTAATTCTAGCGGTTTTTATGATGTCTTGCAAAGAAGAAATTTGACCAAAAGGGTCTTTTTGATCAGAGAGAATAATTTTGATGTTTTGGTTATCCTGAGAAAGGTAAAATTCAACCTGATTATTAAAATCCATGACATTGAGAGTTGATGTAGATATTTTAGCGGTATTAATAGCTAGATTTAGATTTTGATAAAAATTGTTTTTGTCAGATTTTGGTTCAAAGACTATTTGGGGTTGATGAGAATTAATTAAACCAATAATAATTGGAATGAAAAATATTATTGAAATTAGGATAAAAATATTAAATCGTTTCATGAATAAGCCGAAGAAGTTGGTAATTGGGTTTTGGTTCTAAATTATTTTTAGAATTTATTTTTGTACCTAAAAGTTGATTAATACTTTTTAAGAGAATATCGGTGGTTAAATCGGTTTGAGAAATAATAATAGTGGATTTGGGGAGATTTTTTTTGACCCAGTTGGCATTAAGAATTTGTTCGTCCTGTTGACTTTGGGGTAAAGGAATTAAAATTGATTTTTTGGCTAAGGCGACAATCTCTTGACTAGTGTTGGCACCGGCACGACTAATAATAACCTGAGAGTAGTGAAGAATCCAAGTAAGAATGTCGGTGTCGAAATAGTCGGCGGCTAGGTAGTTAGGGTAAATTAAAGAAAGTGACTCGAACTGATTAATATCATTTTTGCCTGTTTGATGGATGATATTAAATTTTTTAAGTTCGGGTAATAATTGCTGAATAATAGTATTAATAGAATGAGAACCCTGATTGCCAGCCGTAATATAAATTATGGGCAACCTGGGGTTTTTAAATTTAAAAATATCGGGAGTTGTTTTGGGTTTTTCAAAAAGTTGATATCGGAGCAGATTGCCAGTGATAACGATTTTTTCTGAAGGGAGTTGTTTTATTTGATTTGGGTTTTCGAATGATAAAGCGATTTTATTAACAAAGTGACTATTAATTTTGGTAGTAAGACTGTTGGTTAGAGTTTGTTCGTGAGTAATAGTAGGAATGTGGTTGAGATAAGAGTTTAATATGACAGGAACAGAAACATAGCCACCAAAAGAAATAACAATATCTGGATGAATTTTTTTGACTAAAGAAAATGCTTGAAGAATACCAGAGATAGTTTTGGGAATACCGAAAAGAGTATTAGGTAGGTAACGTCGATCAAATTTACCACAGGGAATAGAAAAATAATCGACGCCCAAGAATGGGATCATTTTGGATTCGATGGCAATATCTTTTAGATCGTTAGAATTTGATTGACGACCGATGTAGCTAATGTGCCAGTCGATTTTTTGGTCTTGCTGGAGCTGGCGGATTAACTCGATGGCTGGAGTGAGGTG
>JAHBAQ020000038.1 GCA_018500045.2 Candidatus Shapirobacteria bacterium
ATTGGTAACTGTATTTATCTTTCTGACGACCAAGATTCAGTCAATAAAAAAGTTAAAGGTATGTACACCGACCCCACCCGTCTCAAACCTACCGACCCAGGTCATATCGACGGTAATCCGGTTTTTATTTATCACGACGCTTTCAATGATAACAAAGAGGAAGTCGCTGATCTTAAAAAAAGATATTTGGCGGGGCTTGTCGGTGATGTTGAAGTCAAAACTAAATTGGCCATTGCTATTAACAAAACTCTTGACCCTATGCGTCAGCGTCGGGCTGAATACGAAGGTAAAATGGATATTATCGACGATATTATTGATCAGGGTAGCCGCCAGGCTGCGGCCGAAGCTCAAATTACTCTCGACCTCGTCCTCTCCGCTATGGGAATGAAATAAAAATGAATATCAAAATTTTTTTTAAAAAATATTTTGAATTTCAAAAAAATATTGCTTTCGATGATCTAAAGCAATTAGATTTTGGTTTTTTAATTTCATCAAAAATAGACACTTCATTTTATTGGAATAACTGTTTTGTTGAGAAAGAAATGACGATATCTGATATTCAAAAAATAGAAAAATTAATGTCATCAATTAAAAGAAAACCTTGTTTTTATTTACTTGACGACGATCTTAAAAACATTGAACTCTTTAAAAGAGAAAATTATAAAAAAGAGTCGACAGACCAATGGATGTTTTTTTCTGAAAAATTTAATTCTGAAAATTTTGATACTTTTAAAAAAGTAGAAAATATAAACGACTTAAATATATTTTTAAAAACATTTAACCAGTGTTATCAAAAAGACGACCCTCAAAATCCATATGGAGAACTAGGTGATTATATTGAAACCGCCAAAAAAGCTTGGATTAAAAAATCTAAAAAAAATGAATTGGAATATTTTATCTTTTACGATGATAACCAAAAACCAGTAGCGGTTTCATCACTTACCAATTTTAAGGGTATTGGTTATATTTCGAATGTCGGTTCGTTAAAAGAAGTTAGAGGTATGGGATTTGGTAAAAGGGCTACATTTTTCTGTATTAATCAATCAATTCTAAATAAAAATAAAGTACATTGCCTCGCCACAGAGAAAGGTCACTATCCATACGAATTTTATAAGAGAATTGGTTTCAAAGACAAATTTTCTGCTAGTTTTTATCTCAAACAACAGTAAACAGTGTTCTTACTCCAAAAACATTCTCGAACTTAGTTGTATTGAATTTTCGGGGATATTGGTGTCTAAATCTTCATAATAAACTTTGATATTTTCGTTTTTGTAAAACACTTTAAAGAAATCCGAACTCGACAGGGCATAGGCAACTTGTTTTGATGAACCCCATTGTTTTGCCTCTGGGTTAGTGTCATTTACAAATACAAAGTTTTTATTTTCCGGATATTCCGGATAGTTTTTCTCAAAATACTCAAACACTTTTCGGCTTATTTCACCTCTGGTTACCGAATAGTGTTTTTGATTTAAATTATAAATCGACGATAAATTTAATATCAAAAAAGCCACTACAAATATTATTTTAAAAATTTTATTTTTATTTAATTCATAAATTTCTCCTAAAATCATCGCCATTCCTATTAAAGGTAGGGTCAAGGCGTGACTAAATTTATGCCAGGGCAAAAACATTACTGGTAATAAGCTAATGCCAAAAAATAAAATTCCCCAAACAAATTTGTCTAATTTTTTTATTTTTAAAATAATCAACCCGAAAATTGATAAAAATAAAAGTCCAATTTCTCCCAAAAATATTTTTGCCCAAATTCCAAAGTCCATAAAAAATTTTGGCACAATTTTTAATCCACTTCCTACATAATCCACCATAAATTCCGGTATTCCTACACTCCAAAATCCATACCACATAGTTGTATTTAATGCCTTTTTTAAGCCAAAATCCCAAATATAACTTTCTCCTTCTGCTGTTTTAAACACCCACATCCTCAATACTAAATATATCGTCGATAATAAAATTATCGGCCAATAATATTTTATTTTTTTAAATGGGTTTTCTTTTAATTTCCAGTCAACCAATATCATTAATCCGCCAAAAACTATCGCTGTTTCTTTCGACATTAATGCCAACACAAATAAAATTACAAACCACCAATTCCTTTTTATATAAAATCTTAGTCCTAATAAAACCAACAACCCCATAAACAATTCTTGATATGCCGAGACAAAATTTATTCTGGCAAAATTAGAAGCGGACAATCCATAAATCAAAGATGCTATCCGAATTACTTTTTCCTCAAATTTTAATTCTTCCAAAAATTTCATCAAATTCCAAATTATCAATCCAAAAAGTAATAATCCAAATCCAAAATAAAACATCGAATTCAGTCCAAACAATTTATAAAAGATAATAAAGAATAATTGTGTTGATATCGGTCTGTAAAATGCTGCGCTTTGTTCGGTTTTTTCAAACGAAAAGAAATTCAAAAATTCTTGCCAATTATTTATCTGTACTAACCTCAAATGAAACCAATCATCAGCCGAGAAAAAATTAAATAACGCTGGTAAAAACACTAAAACACTTAAGCCAAGCAGCAAAAAATATCTTTTAGTTTTTAAAAATTCTTTCAACTTAGACACATAAAAATCATAGCATGGGCAAGTAGGTAAGGGGTGGGTATGCATATGGACTCCAGACCTGTTGACCCCGACTTAATTCAAGATAGGAAAATAAATTCATTGACGAATAAAGGAGGGGAGTAAGATTGTTCTCAAAACTAGTTTTTGATATTGTGGGTGGGTATGCATGGACTCGGACCATGGACCCCCGACTTATAAGATCGGTGCTCTAACCAGCTGAGCTACATACCCTTAATTTTGTTTTACCCATCTTGTCAAAGAAGGGTGGCCAAAAGGCCGGGAAGATTTATCTTGTAGCAGGGGCGGGGCTCGAACCCGCGACCTTAGCGTTATGAATGCTACGCTCTAACCAGCTGAGCTACCCTGCCTTGGTTTGTACCAGGAATTATACCAAATATATACAAAAAAGCCGTCAAATTAATGACGACCTCTTTGTTTGTTGCGGGGCCTGGAGTTGAACCAGGTCTGTGAGATTATGAGCCTCACGTGCAGCCGTACACTACCCCGCATGTCTTAGTCAAACGACTGGGGAAGTTTAACACAAGTTCTTTATTGAGTAAACAGTTGTATCCATTTTCCCCAATTTGTTTCTGTTTTTGTTTCGTTAATTTCTTGCTTATAGGTTATATTCTCCGAATTTTCAGGCAAATCTAACCAAACATCACCTTCAGTCCCCAAAGCCAACAACTCCCTTTTTTGCTGGTCAATATAAGCACTTGTCGTCGCATATTCTATTTTTTTAATCAATTGCTGGTTTTTAATTTTCATTTTTTCTAAACTTACCTTAAGTTCCAGATTTTTTCTTTTAGCCATTTTAAGCGTGTTATACTGATTTAGAACCTGTCTCTTATACACATCT
>JAHBAQ020000104.1 GCA_018500045.2 Candidatus Shapirobacteria bacterium
TGCCTAAAGAGAGAAATTTAAAATAAGGTAAAATAAGACAGAATGAAAGAATTAGTAATCCCAGAGAGGATTAAAAAGATTATTGCTAAGTTTCACGAAAATAAGGCCGAGATTTATATCGTCGGCGGGGCGGTTCGTGATCTAATTTTAGGTCGAGAAGTAAATGATTGGGATTTTACAACTAATTTGACACCGGAAGAAATGAAAAAACTGTTTCCCAAAAATAGTTTTTATAACAATACTTTTGGAACCTTGAGTATTGTAGAAAAGGATGGGGAAATTTTTGAAGTAACGACTTTTAGAACTGAAAGAGGTTACAGTGATGGCCGTCACCCGGATGAAATTAAATGGGGTAAAACTTTGGCAGAAGATTTAGAAAGAAGGGATTTTACAATTAATGCGTTGGCCCTTCGACTGGCTCAGGGTAAACTAGAGTTGGTTGATTTGTTTGAGGGGCAAAGGGATTTGGAAAATAAATTGATTAGAACCGTAGGAAATCCAGACGAAAGGTTTGGTGAAGATGCTTTGAGGTTAATGAGAGCCGTGAGAATTGCTGGACAAATAGATTTTAATATTGAAGAAAAAACTTTAGAGTCAATCAAAAAAAATGCTTATTTGATTAAAAATATTGCTGGAGAAAGAATTAGAGACGAATTGTTTAAAATATTACTAGCCTCTACCCCATCCTTAGGAATCAATTTATTAAAGGAGTCGGGATTATTGGCCGAGATAATGCCAGAATTAATTAATGGTATAGGAATGAGTCAAAAAGGCCATCATATTGATGATGTGTGGACACATAATTTAAAAACTTTGGATAATTGTCAAAGTAACAATCCGGTGACTAGATTAGCGGCTTTACTTCACGATGTAGGTAAACCAAAATCGATGCGAGATGATGGAAAAGAAAAAACTTTTCATAATCACGAGGTTTATGGTTCAAGAATTGCAGTCGAAATCGGGAAAAGATTAAGATTATCGAATAAAGAATTAGATCAGTTGTTCAGACTGGTGAGATGGCATATGTTTACAGTGCAAGAAACTCAAACTGATAAGGCAGTGAGAAGATTTATTAGAAATGTAACGCCAGATTATATTGACGAAATGATTGCGATGCGCCGAGCTGATAGATTGGGTAGTGGAGCCAAAGAAACGAGTTGGAGATGGGAATTGTTTAAAGAAAGGATTGTTGAAGTGCAAAAACAACCGTTTGCGGTAAAAGATTTAAAAGTTAACGGACTAGATGTAATGGAAATATTAGGGATTAAACCAGGACCAAAAATTGGTGAAGTATTAAATAGTATTTTTAAAGAAGTAGAAGAAAAACCGGAATTAAACGACAGAGATATTTTGTTAGAAAAAATTAAAAATTATCTGCCAAAGGCGGACTTTTAGAAACAAAAATGAGTGAAAAGATAGAAGGAATTAGAATTAATCCGATTAATAGGATAGAACCGGTTAAAAATCATTTAAAAAGACCACTACCTGAGAATGGACAGAAAGAAATTAAAACTGAGACAAAAAGACCTGAAGATACAAATCAAAAACGACATTTTGGGATGATTGATATAAAAATTTAGCGGTATTTTAAGTATTATTTAAATTTGGTTGTATTGTGTATTGGAGTGAATTGTGTTATAATAAATATATTATAGGTATTTATTTTTAAGATGCTTCAAGAATTCGCTCCGCTAGAATCAAACGAAATATTTTTGGAACAAATTAAGGCTAATCCGGAATTGGCTGGGATTAGAGGTGCTGAACAGTTAAGGTTAATTAATATTTTTAAGGAAGGTAGATCGGTTCTGAAGGAAA
The DNA here is from genome assembly GCA_018500045.2 of Candidatus Shapirobacteria bacterium. Taxonomy (GTDB): domain Bacteria; phylum Patescibacteriota; class Microgenomatia; order UBA12405; family UBA12405; genus WARW01. Next base: position 1,816 of record JAHBAQ020000104.1, read on the forward strand.
CAGGAAATGAACATGATTTAAGAGTGAGGCTAGGAGAACAAGCTATAGATTTGTTACTAAGAGAAAATGAAGGTTTGGTTGTTAATGCACTTAAATCAAGAAAAATATATTTTGGAGACAGTAATTACGATGATGCTCGCCAGGTAGTATTAGCGGGCTTTGTAAAAGGAGTTGAAGAATTTAATCCTGATCACCCATCAGAGGCATCTTTTGTGACTTATATTTCTACTGTTATGTCCCGAGAAATAGTAACTAAATCAACGGAGATTTTTGGAATATCCAGAAAAAAAAGGAATGAAAGAGGTATGGTATTGGGTGTAATTCAACAAATGCAAAGCAACTGTTTAGATGTAAATGTAGAATCGATTTCACAACAAACCGGAGTCAAAATGGATGTAGTGTTAAATATACTAAATACAAGACCAAAAAGAATTAATGGTTCGTTTATTATTGATGATGATAAGGAAATTGATTTTGAAGACGGAATTGTATTTGATTCTGGAATTTTATTAGAAGATGAAGTTACGTTGAGACTAGATTTACAAAAAGTGCTAGATCCGGCTAGTCAGATATTAGAGAAAGATGAATTGAGATTTGTAGATTTAGTTTTGGCCGGATACAGTCAAGAGCAGATCGGAGAAGATTTAGGCGGTATTTGCCAATCTGGAGTGAGTAAATTAAAAAGTCGGGTTCGTAGAAAAATAACTGAGGCATTGTCAGAAAAAAAATTATCGCGGATTAAGAAGCCAGACGATATGTTGAGACTAAAGACTTGTCTTGACGAATAAGGTTACTTACTTTTCAAGGATGGCAACACCGATAAGAAGACTGGTAGTAAATCAACGAGTTATTTAACAAGGTATCCTCTGACAGTTGGTCTGCCCATATTATTGACTCTTCTGAAATAGGCTTTGTCACTTTCTCCAGAATTACGTGGAATTAGGACATCCAGTCTAGTCTTACTATCAAAACTTTTACCACCCCTATCTTTAACTGTCATAATTCCATAACCTTCAAGGTATATTTTTGTCCCGCAAGGATAAACGTTGTTGGCAACATAAATAACTTTTTTAACATCGGTGATTTTGCCACCACAAGCCATAGTGGTGTAGCCACCGTTTTCAATAGGTAAAGAACTATAAAAAGTTAAAGAAAAATTTATATATTTAATATTAGCGGTTGGAGTTGGTATTTTGGTTACTATCGATGTTGGTCTTATAGTTGGGACACTGGTTGGTTTTGGTATAGCTGTAACTGTCGGAATCAGTGTTGGAGTTAATGTTAAAATTTTAGTCGGTGTTACTTGTGTTGGTGTATTATTAATTATTCTTCCATCTTCAATGTTAGATAATGATTCTTTAAGTAATGAGGCATCTAAAGCATTAACTATACCATCATAGTTAATGTCTGCTTCTTGACCACAAGTAACA
>JAHBAQ020000020.1 GCA_018500045.2 Candidatus Shapirobacteria bacterium
CCTTATGGGCGGTAATTTAGCCTACAAACCAAACGAAAAATAATTATGAAACTAATCTATTCTCACTTACAAAAATTTCTCCCTGATTTAAAAGTCGATCCACAACAGCTTCGTGACGACCTTACTATGATTGGTCATTTCACCAATTATTTTGAAGAAATTGATGGCGAAATCGTTTTTGATTTAGATATTAAAGTCAATAGGGGAGATTGTCTAGGTTATTACGGCCTCGCCCGCGATTTAGCCGTTTTTTATAATTTAGAATTAAAAATTCCATATCTAGCATCTAATATCTTAGATCTAAAATCTGAATATCAATTACCAATTGATATTCAAACCGACAATGTCAAAAGAGTTATGGCTCTAAAAATTTCTGGACTAAAGAATCAGAATTCCCCTCAATGGCTTCAAACCTTTATTAAATGCCACGGCAACAACCCGATTAATTTTATTGTCGACCTCACTAACTACATTATGTTTATGTATGGTATTCCCAGCCACGCTTTCGATATCCGTAAATCCGGTGAAAATTTAATTTGGCAAATGAACCCTAATTTTTCTGAGTTTACTAGCCTCGATGGTTCAATTCTCAAACTTAACCCAAATATTTTAATGATTAACAATCCCGACAAACCCCTTAGTTTAAGTTTTTGGGGCGGAGAAGCTTGTGCGATTGATAACGATACTACCGATATTATTATCGAAATTGCCGTTTATAATTCCACCACGGTTCGTCAAAATAGCCGTAGTTTAAAAGCTGTTACCGAAGCCGGCACTCGACTGGAAAAATATCTTGATCCAGAAACCATTCCTACTGCATTTAATGCTTTAACTAATCTCATTTTAGAAAATTGTTCCGGTCAAATTAATTCTCAAATTTTTGACTATTATCCTCAAAAAATCCAATTACCTCAAATAGAATTAAACTTAAATAAACCATCAGAAGTTTCAGGTATCGAAATCCCTCAAGATTTTGTCATAAATTGCCTTACCAAATTAGGCTGCTCAATTAATAATAATTTAATCACACCACCTTCTATTCGCCCTGATATTTCCCTCGAAGCTGATTTAATTGAAGAGGTTGTCCGTTTTTGGAATTACAAAAATATTCCTATTGACCAACCTTTAGTTTTCAAAGAAGTTACTGATATTACTCCACCTGAAATTTATCTGATCGATCAATTAAAAGATAAATTAGTTGAGCTTGGTTATGACGAAGTTCTTACCTGGCCACTAGTCACCCAACCGACTGATGAAAAAACTGTTATTAAAACTCAAAACAGTATTAATACTGAGGCTATTTATTTACGCCAAAGTTTAATCCCCTCACTTCAGCAACAACTTAACCAATATTCCCGATACAAACTAATCAATTGTCAATTTTTTGAAATCGGCAAAGTTTTTTCAAGAATAGGGGATAAGTATCTTGAAAAAACCGCCCTAGGAATTTATCACTACAATGCTGATCAACTTCGTAGAGACGCGCAATCGTGCATCTCTACCAACGAATCTCTAATAAACTTCGACGGTAATTTTGTCGAAATTATTCTTGACGACTTATCCAAGCCCGAAAAATATATTCCTCAAACTACACCTAATACTGCTTATGAACTTACCTCTCAAATTATTACTCTTGATGCCAATATTACCTTAGATAACCAAGAAGAACCCAAAAATCTCATCAAAAAATACTCTCAAATTATCGGCGATCAGTATCTCTGGGAAATAATTATTACTGATATTTACCACGATACTAAAAATGATAAATATCGTTACACCTTCCGAGTTTCTTATTTTAATACCGACGACAAAACTGCCAAAGACCTCCACCTTAAATCATTTGGTTTGAAGTAGTTTTATATAAATAAGATCACTTTGATTTATTAGCAATCATCATAAAAGACTGCTAACACTAGATATTTTTAAAATTTATCCTAAAAATAGGGAATTATTGAGTAGAAACTACCGTCGGTACCAAAGTTGGCGTCGCCGTTGGAATCACAACCCCATCCCACGGAGTATTCACCCCAAATTTTGATTCTCTTTCCTGACTCCGACCATCTCTGTCAGTTGCTTTAACTTTAATTGTATGTGGACCATTATCTAAACTTAAACTCATTTCAAACGGTCTTTCTGTCCAAGTCTTTTTTTCCACTCCATCCACCCACAATTTAACTTCTGTAATCTTCACCAACGAATTTGTTGTTACTCTGACGTCAAAATTATTACCCACAGTCGATTGATGAGCCGGGCTATCAATCCCGACATTCACCATTCCATCAGTCCGACAATATCCTGTTGGCGGATTATATTTATCTTTATCAGATTGTTGACTAATCCAACCATCAATTCCTTCCTGCCATCTATTTTTACCATCAGTTGACACTAAATCATCCTCTTTCAAAGAAAAGAATTCCTTCTCTTCATAATTACCACTAACTATATCATCTGGAGTCGCTAAACCACTTATCCCTTTACATACCTTAAGCTTCATATGAATCGGATCAGATACTGTCGGTTGAGTTCCGTCAATAAAATACTCACTCCTACTCGCAAAGCCATCATGCGCTGGATAACCGGAAACTTTATCTACCTCTATTGAAATGATTTTATTTGGCACCGAAAAATCAACCTTAGGTAATTTCGGCAATTCATATTTCATAATTTTATTCCAGATCGGCGCCGCTCCTGATACACCGGAAACTAAACTTCCCATTTCAGTATTATTATTATTTCCCACCCAAACTGCAGTCAACAAATTTGGTGTCCAACCGATAGTCCAATTATCCTTTTTATCGTTGGTTGTACCGGTTTTAGCTGCCACTTGATAGCCGGAAATCTGTAAAGAATTAACTGCCCCAAAAGTCATTTCTCGAGCTGAATTGTCCGACAAAATATTAGACAAAATAAATGCCTCTTGCTCCGTCATTACTCTTTTTCCGTCAGTTTGTTTGTATTCCTCCAACACCCGACCGTCTTTATCTTCAACTTTCAAAATCCCCATCGGCTCCATTTTTAAACCCTTGTTAGCAAAAGCCGTATAAGCCGATGCTAAGTCAATCATTTTAACTTCAGCTCCACCTAGGGTTACCGCCAAACCAAACCTTGATAAATTTTTCTGAGTTGGTTCAAGAGTTGATAAACCCATATCATAAGCCAACGTCAACATATTTTTCACTCCTACAAAAGCTAGAGTCTTTACTGCTGTCGTATTAATTGAATTACCTAAAGCATTTCTCAAACTCATTGGACCATTATATTTACCATTATAGTTTTGAGGTGAGTAATCTTTTTGACCTCCAACACCAGGAAACGTCACCGGTGTATCCATAACCATTGTCGATGCCGACCAACCCTTCTTAATGGCTGCCAAATAAGTGATCGGTTTAATCGACGATCCCGGCTGTCTCAAAGCCTGAGTTACTACATTAAAATTTCCATCAGTCTTATCTGACCAATAATCTCGAGATCCAATCATCGCCAACACTTGACCTGTAGCTGGATCAATAATTATGGCCGCCCCATTAGTAATTTTTTTACTCTCACTTTTGTCTATTTCCTCAGCCACAATACTTTGAGCTTTATTTTGTAAATCCAAATCTAAAGTTGTCGTAATTTTCAGACCACCACCTTCAATTACATCTTCGCCATACTTTTGGGATAATAAATCTTTAATCCACAAAACAAAATGAGGCGCCTGCATCGTCGATTTCTGATCGTTAAATTTATAACTCTCTACCTCCTTCATAGTTTCATCAGCCAAAGCCTGACTAATATTGCCATCTTCCACCATTCTGTCTAACACATGCTTCGTTCGATTAATGTATGCTTTTGGTGTACTTGAATATGGTGAATAAACACTCGGTAATTGTGGTAAACCAGCCAAGATGGCACTTTCAGCCAAATTCAATTCTTTTACTTCTTTTCCAAAATATTGTTCTGCTGCCGGACCAACTCCCCACGATGCTCCACCATAAGGCGCTTCGTTTAAATACATTCCCAATATTTCATCTTTACTATATTTCGCCTCAATTTGGATTGCCAAGATCAATTCTTTAATTTTTCTGGTCACTGTTCTCTCTGTGGTCAACAATACATTTCTGGTTAACTGCTGCGTCAAAGTTGAGCCACCGGTTACTTTTTTAAAATAAAAAACATTTTTAATCATTCTTAGTGGAGTTAACGGATCAAAACCTTTATGTTTATAAAAATCCTTATCTTCTACCGCCACTGTCGCTTTCTTAAGATAATCCGGAATATCACTAAAATTTACCGGATCACGTTTGGCGTCATTATAAATATCGTACAAAACCTTTCCATTACGATCATAAACTTTACTTGAATAACCATCACGCCTAACCACCTTAGCTGGTGAAGGTAAATCTTTACCAAAATAAACAAACAAACTTAATATTCCTAAAATACCAATTCCCATTACCACTAAAGCTACTTTAAAAAAGTTAAACCAAAAATTCCGGCTCTTAAAAATTTTTTTAAAATCAAAATTAAATTTCGACCTTAAACCACCTACTTTTCTTCTAAAATTCCTCGACAACATTTTAATTAAAACAAAACCAATAAAAACGGCACCATTCCCGATAAAAGTAATACCACCAACGACACCACGAGTACAATTTTAGTCAACGTTTTCTTCCTAATACTCATAAATCTATGATAACACAAACCAAATTTTGTATAATATTTTTATGCAAAAACCACTGGTTTTTAAGATTAATAAAGCTAAAATCGTCCTCTATCCTATAGAAC
>JAHBAQ020000072.1 GCA_018500045.2 Candidatus Shapirobacteria bacterium
ACTCCTCACACCGAATTCGAAGCTCAAGTTATGTTACTCAAAAAAGAAGAAGGTGGTCGTCATACCCCAATTTTCTCTGGTTACCGACCTCAAGTCTTCATGGGTACTACTGACGTAACTGGTGATATTACTCTTGCTGCAGGTACCGAAATGGTTATGCCAGGTGATAATACTACTGTTAACGTTAAATTAATTAAACCGGTTGCTATGCAAGATGGTCAAAGATTCGCTATCCGCGAAGGTGGTTTGACTGTTGGTGCCGGTGCTATTAGTAAAATCATTAAATAAAAAATATGGCTAACGGTAATCGCATCCGAATTAGATTAAAATCTTTTGATCATCGAATTATCGATGAAGCAGCTATCAAAATAGTTGAGGCTGCGGTTACCGCTGGAGCCAAGGTAGAAGGTCCAATACCATTACCTACTGAACAAAAGACCATTACTGTTTTAACCAGTCCTCATACCGATAAGAATGCTCGTGAGCATTTCGAAGTCCGCACTCACAAACGCCTTATCGATATTTCCAATACAAGTCTTCGCACTGTCGATAGTCTTCAGCATTTGGATTTACCATCAGGAGTGGAAGTAGAAGTTAAGATGTAAAACTATGATCTCAGGATTTTTAATAAAAAAAGGTCACATGACCAGCGTCTATACCCCAGACGGCAAACGAATTGCCGTTACCAAGTGTTCCGCTCCATCACTCAAAGTTACTCAAATCAAAACCGAGGATAAGGACGGTTATTCATCTATCCAAATTGCTTATGATTCCAAAAAGCATTTAGACAGTGCTACTAGTGCTAAATTGAATAAACTCAAATTGGAAATCAAACCTCGTTTTTTCAAAGAATTCAAACTTACAACTGATCAAGTCCCTGAAGTTGGTGCTGATATCTCTGTCGAGTCAGTATTTGCCGAAGGTGATAGTATTGATGCTACCGGCATTTCTAAAGGTCGTGGTTTTGCCGGTGTTGTCAAACGTCACGGTTTCAAGAAACAACCTATTTTAGGTTCTTCTGATCGTGTTCGTCGTCCAGGTTCTATTGGTGCTCAAACCCCAGGAAAAGTTGTCAAAGGTAAAAAACTCCCAGGTCATTACGGTGTCGAAACTGTCACTGTTTCTGGTCTGAAGGTTGTTTCTATTAATCCCGAAACTAAAGAAATTTTTATTAAAGGTTCGGTTCCCGGAAGTTTTAACTCTTGGGTCACCATTAAGAAAACTGCTTAATTATGAAAACTCAAATTTATAATATTAAAGCTGAAAAAGTTGGGGATATTACCCTTCCTAAGGAAGTTTTTTCAAATCCTGTTTCAGACTCTCTTATTGCTCAAGCCATTCGGGTTACTTTAGCTAATCGCCGTTCTTCTTTTGCCAAAACCAAAACTCGTTCCGAAGTTGCTGGTACTCGTAAAAAAGTTTGGGCTCAAAAAGGTACTGGTAATGCTCGTCACGGTAATCGTACTGCTCCAATCTTTGTTGGTGGTGGTAGTGCTCTTGGTCCAGATGGTAATCAAAATTACTCTCTCGGTATCAGCAAAACTATGCGTCGCCGTGCTATTCGTGGTCTTTTAACCAAATTTGCCGAAAGTAAAAAAATTCTTGTCATTGATAATTTTTCTCAATTAGAATCAAAAACTAAATCCGGAGTCAAATTAATTACTGGACTTAAAGCCGCTGATGAAGTATTATCAAAAAGTCGTAAAATTGGGGTTATTACAACCAAAACAATTACTCCAGTCAAACGAGCTTTTGGAAATTTAAAAGATATCAACTTACTTTCTCTTAAGTCTCTTGATATTTACTCTCTTTCAAAACAAAATTACTTAATTATCAGTCAAAAAGCTGTTAAGCAGTTTAAATAAATCATGTCTCAAAACATCATTATTTTAAAACCAATCATTACCGAGAAGGCTCTTGCTGCTCAACAACTTCAAGACAAATATGCTTTTTGGGTTGCTCCTCAAGTCAGCAAAAACCAAATTGCTGTTTCTTTTCAAACAGTTTTTGGTATCAAACCAATTTCTATTCAAACTCTTACTCTCAAAGGTAAATTCAAAACCAATTGGAAAACTCGAAAAACTGCTCAAAAATCAGATCGTAAAAAAGCTATTATTACTCTACCAAAAGGTACCAAACTTGAACTTCTCAAGCTCAATACCAAATAATTATGGCAATCAAATCTTTATTAACTATCAAAAAGAAAACCAGTGGTCGTGATTCTCATGGTCACGTTTCTATTCGTCACCGTGGTGGTGAACACAAACGTTACCTTCGTGAAATTGAATGGAATCGTACTCAATTAAATATTTCTGCCAAAGTTGTGGCTATCGAATACGATCCCAATCGTACCGCCGATCTGGCTTTGATTGTCTATCAGAATGGTTCTAAATCTTATATCTTAGCTACCACCAACCTTCAAGTTGGTGATACCGTCATCTCTGCCGAGACTGCTCCTATTAAAGACGGTAATTGTCTACCTCTCAAAAATATTCCAGTTGGTGTTCCTATTCACGCTCTTAGTTTCCAAGTCGGTAAACCAGCTCAAATCATCAAAAGTGCCGGTTCCGCCGCTTATGTCCAAAGTATCGATGGTAACAAAGCCTTAGTTAAATTACCTTCAGGTGAAATCAGAATTTTTAATGCTGACTGCCGCGCTACTATCGGTCAAGTTTCCAATGCTGATCATTCTAATCAAAAATTAACTAAAGCCGGAGAAATGCGACATCGTGGTATTCGTCCTACTGTCCGCGGTGTGGCTCAAGATCCTCATTCACATCCACACGGAGGTGGTGAAGGTCGATCTTCTATCGGTATGCATCCAAAGACTAAGTGGGGTAAACCAGCTTTCCGAAAAACTCGAAAGCTTAAAAAAGCCTCTAACAAATTAATCGTTCAAAGAAGAAAGAAATAATCTATGTCTAGAAGTTCAAAGAAAGGTCCTTTCATTGACCAAAACATCCTTGACAAATTAGCCAAAGGTAGCAGCCAAGTCATCAAGACTTATGCTCGTCATAGTTCTATTGCTCCTCAATTTGTCGGACGAACTTTCGACGTTCACAATGGTAAGAAATTTATCAATGTCTACGTTACTGAAGACATGGTCGGCCACAAACTAGGCGAATTTTCACCTAGCCGAACCTTCAAAGGTCATGGTCGTGTGGTTAAAAGAGTTATTGAGAAAACGTAAAATTTTATGGCAACTACTACTAAAAAAACTACAAAAGTGGTCAAAGCTGTTAAAGCTGAAACTGTCAAGAAACCTGTTAAAAAGGTTGAAGCAGTTAAACCAGTCGAAGTTCAAAAACAGACAACTGTTTTTAAGACCGCTAAGTATGTCAACAAAAATATTCAAATTTCTCCTCGTAAATTAAGACTCTTAGTTGACGAAGTTAGAAAGTTTTCTCCAGTTGAGGCTCTCAATCGAGTCAAATTTATTAACACTAAATCTGCTCGCGCTTTAACTCAAGCTCTCAAAAACATCATCGCTGATGCCAAAAATAATTTTAACTTAGATACAAATTCGTTAAAATTTGATACTATCAAAGCCGACGAAGCTTTAAAAATTAAACGTATGGACAAATCTCACGGTTCTCGTTTTGCCCGAGGTTTAATTCAAAAACGCCACAGTCGTCTTGTCATAATTGTTAAAGGAGTTCAAAAGTAATATGGGTCAAAAAGTTAACCCTATCGGTTTCAGACTTGAGGCTGTTAAAAACAGTCCTGAGTGGCAATCCAGCTGGTTTGCTAATGCTAAAAAATATCCAATCTTTTTATTGGAAGATAAAAATATTCGAGATTTTTTACAAAAGAAAATCTATTCTGCTGGTATCGTCAATATCAAAATTGAACGATCTGTCAAAAAAATCAAAATCACTATTGTTGTTGCCCGACCTGGTTTAGTCATCGGTCGCGGTGGTAAAGAACTTGAAATTCTCAAAAAAGAAATTCAAAAATTACTTACCAAAGCTAGTGGTAAACAATCTGTCGAAATCCAAGTTGAAGAATTTAAACACGCCGATCTTTCCGCCAAATTAATTGCTGAAAAAATTGCTTTCCAACTTACCAAAAGAATGCCTTACCGTCGTGTAGTTCTTTCTGCTATTGAAAAATCTATGTCTTCTGGTGCCAAAGGTGTCAAAGTTGTTCTTTCAGGACGTATCAATGGTGCTGAAATCGGTCGCCGAGAAAAATTTTCTGAAGGTAAAATTCCTTTAAGTACTATCAGATCAAAAATCGATTATCACGAATGTCCTTCTCTTACTAGATCAGGATATATCGGAGTTAAAGTTTATCTTTGCTTAATCTAATTATGTTACAACCAAGTCGTACCAAATACCGAAAACAATTCCGCGGTAAAATGCGCGGAAATTCCAAAGGTAATTTAGTTTCTTTTGGAGAATACGGTCTTAAGTCTCTCGAATGTGGCTGGATTACTGCCAACCAACTCGAAGCTGCCCGTAGAGCTATTGCTCATGCTACCAAAAGAAATGGTCGTATGTGGGTTAGAATCTTCCCAGACAAACCTGTTACCGAAAAAGGTACTGGTACTATGGGTGCCGGTAAAGGTGATGTTAAAGGTTATGTCTGTGTTATCAAGCCAGGTCGTGTTATGTTTGAAATTTCTGGTATTAGCCAGGAAGAATCTCAGGAAGCTCTTAGATTAGCTGCTGCTAAATTACCGGTTGTTTGCAAAATAGTTGCTAAAAAATAGGAGTAGCTTTTATGAAAAAAACTGATAAAATTTCCTACAGACAAAAGAGTCCAAAAGAACTTCAAAAAGATCTTTTCGATTTAAAAAAGAATTTAGTTGAATCCAAGGCTAAACTTGCTACTGGTAATCTTACCGACACTTCTGTCTTTACTAAAATAAAGCGTCAAATCGCTTTAGTTTTAACTCTTTTAAGTCAAAATAAAGATGAAAAATAATACTAATAATACTGGTAAAACCTTTATTGGCCAAGTTGTCTCCGACAAAATGGCTAATACTATCGTGGTCGAATTGGAATACACCAATCGCCATCCTAAGTATAAAAAAATCGTTACTAAACACAAAAATATTTATTCTGACAACAAACTCTCGGCTAAAACCGGTGATACTGTTAAAGTCAGAGAAACTCGACCAACCAGTAAACTTAAAAGATTTACTCTTGTCGAAATTATTAAAAAAGCTATTGCTCAATAATTATGGTTCAACTTAGAAGTATTATTAAACCAGCTGACAATTGCGGCGCTCGAAGCGTTCAAGTTGTTCACGTCTACAAAGGCCATTTCCACAAGAAAGGTTCTATTGGTGATGTTGTTTTAGCTGTTGTCAAAGACGCTATTCCAAATGGTTTAGTCAAGAAAAAAGAAAAAGTTAAAATGGTTATCGTTCGTACCAAAAAAGAATTTGGTCGTGCTGATGGTTCTTATATCCGTTTTAGCGACAATGCTGGTGTCATTATTGATTCTCAAAACAATCCTCGTGGCACTCGTATTTTTGGACCAATCGCTCGTGAAATTAAAGATTTAGGATTCAACAAAATTGCTTCCATGGCCCAGGAGGTTTATTAATATGAAAATCTTAAAAGGTGATAAAGTCAAAGTTTTAATTGGTAAAGATAAAGGTCGCGAAGGCGAAGTTATCAAAAGCTTTCCTAAAAAATCTTCTATCATTATCAAAGGTTTAAATATGTTCAAAAAACATGTCAAACCAAGCCAAGGTCGTGCTGGTAGTATTGTCGAAAAAGAACGAGCTCTTTATATTTCTAAAGTCGCTCTTATCTGTCCTGAATGTAAAAAAACTACTCGTGTCGGTTACAAAGTTGACAAATCTGGTACCAAATACCGTATTTGTAAAAAATGCCAAGCTGTCCTTACTAAGGAAGTTGCTAAGAAATAATTATGTTAAAAAATATTATTCAAACCAGTATCAAACAAGATTTGATAACCAAACTTGGTAAAGACAAGAATGTTCTTTCATTACCACGTCTCACCAAAATTGTTATCAACTATCGTGTTGCTGAAGCTCGCGAAAGTCAAGAAACCCTTAATGCGGCTATCGAAGAAATAACTGCTATTACCGGTCAAAAACCACAACTTTGCAAAGCTAAAAAAGCTGTCGCTTCTTTCAAAATTCGTCAAAATGATCCATTAGCCCTCAAAGTTACCCTTCGGGGCGAAAGAATGTATGATTTCGTTGAAAAACTTTTCAACCTTATTCTTCCTCGCCTTCGTGACTTCAAAGGTATGCCAGCCAATGCTTTCGATGATGCCGGTAATTACAACCTTACTATCAAAGATCAAACTTTATTCCCAGAAATTAATTTGGACAAAGCCAACAAAATCCGCTCAGTTCAAATTACTATGAATATAAATGCTACTTCAAAAGACGAAGCAAAAATGTTATTATCAGCCCTAGGTTTCCCATTTGAGAAAACTAACTAATTATGGCTACTACTGCAAAAATAGTCAGAGAAGACAAAAAATTAAAATACAGTGTCAGACATCATAACCGATGTCACATTTGTGGCCGACCACATGGCTTTATTCGTTTATTCGGCATCTGCCGTCTTTGCTTCCGCAAGTTAGCCCATCAGGGTATGCTTCCGGGTGTCAAAAAATCAAGTTGGTAAAATTATGTTGCAATCAACCTCAATCGATTTCTTAATCAGAATCAAAAATGCCGCTCGAGCTGGTAAAAAAGAACTTACTACTCCGGCTTCTAATTTTTGTATCAGTATTGCTGATCTTTTAAAAAGATATGGCTATGTTGAAAGTTATTCTGTTACCGATGGTGCCAAGAGAGAGATCACTCTTAAATTGACCTATTCTGAAAATCAACCAAAAGTTACCGATGTTAAAATTTTTTCCAAGCCAGGTCGAAGAATCTATGAAAAAGTTTCCTCGTTACCTTGGGGAAAAACTCCAAAATCATTAATTATTGTTTCCACTTCCAGTGGTGTTATGTCTCAAAAAGAGGCAAAAACCAAATCTCTTGGTGGAGAAATCATTGCTGAAATCTACTAAAACTATGTCAAGAATTGGAAAACAACCTATCACTATCCCTACTCTGTCTCTTA
>JAHBAQ020000001.1 GCA_018500045.2 Candidatus Shapirobacteria bacterium
TAGTTTTGTTAACGGGGTTATTGGTAGTGCTCTTAAAAATAATGAATCTCAAACTTAAACAGATCCAAGAAATCATAGGTTATAAGTTCAAAAACCAATCATTATTAGATCAAGCATTGGTTCACCGCTCTTCTTTAAACGAACAACGACAATTTCAAGAATCTAATGAAAGGTATGAATTCCTGGGCGACGCAGTTTTGGAATTATGGATTTCCGACCGAATCTTTGCTAAATTTTCCAAATTTGACGAAGGCAAACTTACCAACCTTCGAGCCTTAGTTGTTTGTACTGAAAATTTGGCCAAAGTTGCCACTTCATTCAACTTAGGTGATTTTGTCTATCTATCTCGCGGTGAAGAAAATCATAATGGTCGAACCAACCATTCTATTTTAGCCGATACTTTTGAGGCCGTTTTAGGATCGGTTTATCTTGATGGCGGTCTCAGACCGGCTTTCAAATTTTTAGACAAATTTCTTACTCCCAGTATTGAACAGCTCTCCTCAAAAGAAATTTACAAAGATCCAAAAAGTATTTTTCAGGAAATCGCTCAAGCCAAAGAGGGGATTACTCCCAAATATCAAACTCTTTCCGAGTCAGGACCAGACCACCAAAAAATCTTCGAAGTTGGCGTTTATTTAGGGGAAAAACTAATTGCCAAAGGTAGCGGCAACTCCAAACAAAAAGCTGAAGAAGCTGCCTCAATTAATGCTACTAACTTATTCAATAAATAACTTTATTTACTTTTATACTTTCAACTTTAAAACTTTCGACTAATAGGGTATAATCCAATACATTATGATCAAAATTAAACTTTTACCCCGCGGTAAAAAACATCAAGTTACCTACCGCATAGTTGTTGCCGAAGACCGCAGTAAGTCTGATGGTAAATTTATTGCTGATTTAGGTTTTTATACTCCCCAGACCAAAACTTTAGAACTCAACAAAGAATCTTTTGCTGATTGGCAAAAAAAAGGTGCCCAAGTTACCGAAGGTGTTGACAAACTACTTAATCCTGGTAAATATCCCAAAAAAATTAAAAATGTTAAAGAAGTAAAAGAAACAAAAGTTGAAGAACCCAAAGCTGAAGAAATAAAAGAAGAAGTTAAAACCACAGAAGAACCCAAAACTGAATAATCTTATAACTTTATACTTTTACTTTTAACTAACTTTATGAAAACCGTTAAAGAAACCCTAGAATACATTCTTAGTTCTATTACCAACAAAGAAGACAACATTACCGTCGAAGAACACCAAGAAGGGGATATGAATATTATTGAAATAATTGCCCCAAAAGAAATTATCGGAAAAATAATTGGCAAAGAAGGTAAAATAATCAAATCAATCAGAACTATCCTCAATCTTTCATTTCATCAGGAAAAATTCATCGTCAAAATCAGAGAGTAAACGGATTCGGTCTATCATACTTCACAAAAGCACCACTTGTTCCCACCTCTCCACTAACAGTTTCGATTCTTCTAAAACTACCTATTGTTTTAAGTAAGTCATTTTCTTGTTGAGTCGGTATTAAATCAGTCAGATTTAAATTACCCGAGGAAAATTCACCTGTTTCCGGCACATAATAAGAAGAAATAACCATATCTAAAGTTGAAAAACCGCCGACACTCGAAACATCAAGATTCTCAATAAAAAGAATCGGCAAAGTTTTTTCCAATGCCGAGACCAAATCGACTCTTTTTTCATCAGGACCATACAAACTAACTTCAATCGGCAGTTTTACTGCCACATCTCTGTCTGAAACCTTGAGTGTTCCACCTTTTTCATCTTTAATTTCAATCGACTTAATCAAAAAACTATTAACTGTAAAACCATAATCATCTGCCACCTTCCTCACTACACCTACCAAAAAATAAGCATTCTTTTCTTGTAAAACTGCACTCTCCAAAAAACCAGCATCATTTTTAATCTGCTCTTGATCAATTGATGATAAGTATGTAATTTTTTGTGACGTTAAGTTAATTTGTTGGTTAATTGATTTGATCGCCCCATTTATTGACGACAACTCACTAAATTTTGGCATTATCACTAGATTAAAACTTATCACAAAAACCAATAAAACAAAAAACGGCACAATAAACAGTTTTAAAAAAGAAATATTCAATCCAAAAAAATTATCTGGTAATTTAAAAAAATCTTTATTCATAAGTTTATTTTAAAAATAAATCTGTAGTAAAAGACCAACCTTTTAGTGGACTCACATTCACACTAACTATTTCCGCCGAAGCCAAGCCTTCTACCCCCCCAGAATTAATCAGTGATATTTTATCTTCAACTTCATCCATTACTGTCCCCGCTGAAGTATTTCCGGTAATCCTAAAACTGGTATGGTTATTCGACAATTGTATATCTTCCACCTTAACACTATTCGGAAAAACATTATTTACTAACATCATCGATTTACCATATTCAAATCGATTTTCCAATACTCTTGCCACAACTTTTGCTTGATACTTAATCCTCTGTGTTAAATTAATTTCCTCCACCATGGACTTGTACGTATTTAATTTCGTCTGGTATTTTTTATCCAAATCTTTTTGTTTCCAACTCATAAAAAAACTAAGGCCAAAAATAGTTAATAAAGCCACTAACCATAAACCACCAATAGCCCATAAAAAATTATTGACTATTAATTTAATTTTCATTCTCTGAGCTTGGAACTTAGCTTCAGATGGAAGTAGATTTAAACTCATAACAACCCCCTCAAAGACAACCCAACTGCTAAACCAAAACGACAACCATCCACGTTCAAATTTAACGGCACATTAACTTTCGATACATCTATATTCACAAAAGGCTGCATAACTTGAACCTCAACACCCAATAATTTCGTCAATTCTTCCGCCATTCCCGGAAGGTTAGCCCCTCCGCCTGACAAAACCAACAATTCTACTGGATGTCCAGCACTATCCTCAGTAAACAAAGTCATTGCTTTACGTACCTCATCAGTAATACTATTAAAAACCGGCAACACTGCCGCCCTAATCTTTCCTTCCAATTCATTTTCCTTGATACCATAAGCCTTTTTGTATTCTTCAGCCGAGGCCAGATCTAAACCCAAACCTAAAGAAATTGATCTGGTCAAAGATTCACCCCCAATCGGTACTGATCTGGCAAAATAAGCATTACCTTTATTAATATTAAAAATATCCGTATATTTCTCACCCAAATCCAAGACCACCACTCGTTCAACCGTTTTAATCCCATTTTTAACCACCCGTCTATAAGATACCGACGGTGACTCCAAGGCTAAAAGTTCCAAACCTAACGATTTAAACAATTTTACATACATTTGAATTAAATCGTTTCGAGCCGCAATTACAAAAACGGACAATCTTCCAGCATCATCTTTTTCGATAATTTCATAATCTATCGATACTTCATCAAGTGGGTAGGGGACAAAAGTTTCTGCTTCAAACTTCAACGCATCCATAATCTCTGAATCCTTTAAAGGCGGTAAACGAACCAAACGACTTACAACCTCACTCTCCGGTAAACTCGCCACTACCTGCTTCAATTTAATTTTCTGATCTCCCAACAAAGATTTTAAACTTTTCTTCACTTCTTCAAGATATTTCGTTTTATCGTTACTATCCTCGGCCACCAAAGAAATTTTTGACTCACCGACATTTTCTAAATACAAAACACCACTTGAATCCTTATTGATTAATGCCAATTTTAATGAACCTTGGCCTATGTCAATTCCTAAAACCTCACTCATATTTTAAGTATACATTAATTTCCTGACCCATCATCACCAGATAATATTTGACCACCAGATACTAATGCTTCAGTCAAGAACAAGTCAACTCGATATCTATTAAGGACTGTCACTGTATTATTGATACCCGACACACTACCAGTTGAAGAAACTCTTTCCCCTTGTGATGGAAAATTAATCGCCCCTCTAATCGATAATTTGCTGTGCAAATCAATTGGCATCACTGTCAACAATAAAGATCTTCTACTTCCGGAAGTAATATTAAAACTTGCACAACCCAAAGCATTCGTATTAGCCACAGTTCTTTCAACAGCATAATTATTACCAGTATCTAAATAAAAATAATCTATCTTAAGAGGGGTTACTGAAGTGTTCGAACCACACACACTAATAGTATTACCCACGCCAGCTGTTGTCGAATAATAATTCGATCCGATACTACCATCAGCATTATGGTTAACCAACCAAAAATACTGTAACTGACCAACCATCGTCACTTCGTCAAAATACAAAACCCTGGTTTCTCCTATACTCGATATTTGCAAATTTGCCGAACCATCACCAGATTTATACGCCGAAACTCCGGTTGAACCAGTCGCCATATAATAATCAATGCCCGATTCTGCCGCATTAAATGCTTTTTTTAACATTTCTTGATCTGTGTCAATTTTTGTTTCAGTCGTAGTTATACGCGACGCCGACAACCCTAAAGTCAATATTAAAGCCGAAGCTAATAAAACCATTAAAACCACTTGTCCACTCATTTTTTTCTTATTTTTATTTCTCATTCCATCCTCCATTGAGTAATAACTTTAACTACTTCTTTTGGCATTTTAAAAGGTAAACTAGCATCGTATCGGACTAAGACTGAAGGATTATCATTGTTATTCATACCATCAGCAAATGATCTTCTAAAATCAACCGAAGCATAACCATAAACACTACCATTAATAACTAATTGGTTAGCAGCAATACCAGTAGCTCCAACCGAACTAGCAACTAAAGCAGCGTTAATCTGGGCGACATTAGTATCAATAGTAATATTACCACTAGCAATAATGACTCTAAATTGACCATCATTAATATTTTCATTAATTTCCAAGTCGCCTTGAACAAAGATAATATCTTTTGCTGCATTAATGTCCGACCATCTCCGATTACCAATAAACGTTGTCCCTACACCTAATTTAGTGAAATACTCATTCTTTAAATTAGCGTGAGTGTAATTACCAATATCTATTGGTTTATTAAAATAATTTCTACTCTGAAGTTTACAGCGGTCAAAATTAGATAATAGAGAAGAAGGATATTTATCCCAAATTATTCCATGGACGGAAGTGGCACACATACCTAAATTAGTTGAGTTACTAATTGGACAAGTTACCGGAACATAGTTATCAATCAAACCACCAGCAAAGATATTACCATCATTAACACTAAACCAAGGGTCCTGTTCCATAATTGAAGAGTAATCAACCTGAAGATTAGGATCATCATCATAAGGATCAACAATCCTAGTATCACCCAAATTAATAGTTATATTACTAATACAGCGTCCATTAACTCGGGCTTCATCTGGCTCTATACCCGGGAAATCTCGAAAATCAGCTACATAGGTAGTGGCTTCACTCCATCTAAGTTTCCGACTATCTTCATTATTACTGCTAAATGTCGGCGAATCTACCACCATTTCACTACTCAAACCAACATTACTATTGTAAACTAAACCAAATTCTTTTCTACTAGAAATAGCATTAGAATAACCTAAGTTACTGGAACATAAACCACCACTAGGAAGATCACTGCTATCAAAAAATGTCCCGCCAATATCTAACAAACAATCCCAAACTTTAAAATTACGAGTGGAGTACGTCCACGGACCTTTACCTGGAGGATTATGTTCATCTTCCAACTGATATTCCACCCTATAAGTATTGGCGGTAAAGTCAGCAGTATCCATCATAAAATCAACTCTACCTAAAGCATTTGGTGGTCTAACATCAGAAACAACCTGACTACCGCCAGAAATTGGAGTAAATCTCAGTTGGGCTGATTTGATATCATCAAAACCATTAGCATCAGTAATTTGCAATTTCCAAATTACCTGAGTTGTACCATCAAAAGCCGATTGACAATTATTATTAATGCTAACTCCACTTCTAGTATCAGGTCGAACTGGTGTAATCACTACTGGCGGTGTACCACTTCCAACAGGCGGAGTACCAATAGTAGGTGTTGGTCGTTCCAGTGCCGGCGTTGCCGTAATTTTTGGGATATTATCGTTCGGCGCCGAACAACCAACAGCCGAATCACACTGTCCATCACACGTCCAATTATAAACACCATCAAGACCATCACGATCTACCCATGCTGCAGTATTATTAGTCACACAACGTTGCGCTGGGTCAGGAGCGCTTACATCTTCATAATATTGAACATTAGCCGCAGTGCCACACCTACTTTGAATTACATCCAACTTCGTCGCTTCGCATTCTACACTCAAACCACCACCACAAGTACCGGTACAGTTCCAAGTCCAACTATTAGTATGCTCATCCCAATTTCTCACACTAGTTGAACACCTACTGCTCCCCGGAGGACTACCAGGACAATAACTATTACCATCAGCACTTCCACAACTACCAGATTTAGCGCTACAACAATAATAATAACCACTTTCAGTTGTCTCTATTCCTCCAGTAGATGCACAAAGTGACGCTGTACAAGCACGAAAATTATAATCAAAACCACAACCATCACAAGTACTACCCCAACCAGCACCAACACAACTTTTAGAAATGGAACCACTGCCTTTAACACAAGAGTATGTCCCAAACATATCCGATTGACACTCACCAGTGCTGTAACTGGCAGTCTCACTACCACTACAAGTACCTACTAGATTGCAATCACCAGTAAAATGAGCGGCAAAAACTACATTTTTATTCATCAAAAAAAATAAAAATACCAAAACCACAATATTCCTAAATAAAATCATTGATTCTCTAAAAAAACAATTATTGAAAGAACAAATGGCATACTTTCATTAGAGATACGACTAATATCATCTCTTTTTTTTATACTAGGTAAACTACTATCTAAAACTTTATATCTAACAGAAATATTATTAGAGAAAACACTATTCAATAAATCTCTATTCGCAAAAACACCATAATTATTAATCTCCGTTATTAACCGAGATACTGTCGCACTATCACCCAAAGGAACATCCTTCACTGACTCAGTATTAACCATATTATCCATTAACATCAAAACAATTACATTACCTTTCAATTTTTCTAAGTAAGATAATACATCTTTTTTACTTTTTAGTTTTATATCTTCTCTATGACTAAAGGTATTTTGCTGTTCAGATTTTCTAATAAAGAAAAAAACATTATCATCATTAATTGCATAAATTGGAATTTTCACAGGAACAACAACCCTTTCATTGTTCTTACTATCAAAACCAATAAGCATTATTATATAATCATCTCTTTCTAAAAAATCCATTAATAAACCTTCAACCCTAGAAGAATTTTCTAATCCTAGTCTTCTAATTGGTAAAGTCCCAACAGCACTCAAAAGTTTTTTTTCTATTAATTCACTACTAAATTTTGATGAAAAATTCAAAAAATCACAAACTTGGCGATCAACCCCAAAAAGAGACACACACTCAGTCAATTTACTAATGTTTTTAGTTTTATTAAACTTAATACCATCTTTCGTATTAAGTTTCACAAACCATACAGCGACAATAGAACAAATTATTAAAGATACAAAAACAATTAAAACTAAACGCTTCATCTAAATGATTGTACAACAATTGTGACAATCGTTAAAAGAAGTGAACTCCTAGTGTGACTGGTATTGTGCTTACATCAATAGTGTTTAAAGCCAAAATACTAGATGTGACCTGGTTAATATCAGCCCCATTTTTAATTTGCCAAGTAGTTAATCCTGGATCTTTAAACTTACTTTTTCCAATAGCACTTCTATACAATTCATAAGTAAGACTTCTAGAAAATAGATAGTTTGTTTGAAGATCTGTCACATAGTTTACAGTAGAGTCACCATAGCTTCTGACGTTATTTATATCGGCTGTTTCTACTTTATCAGTGTATAAATCAAGAATAAAATCACTACCAATCATTGAAGATAAAAAACTTGATAGAACTTCCTTGTTTTTTGTAGAACTTGTAGAAACACTACCAGCAAACCAGTTTCTCCCTTTCAATTGAGTAATATTAAATTTAAGAGGACAAGCTGGATCACAAAGTGGAATAAGAGGTATTTTAAGTGCTGTTACAAAACGATCTTTTTTTTTATTTTGAGTTCCTATAATAAGAAAAAAGTTATTATTGATTTGATTCTCCAAATATCCTAAATATATCCCTTGAATGTTTTGAGTATGTGCCAGTCCAAGGCCATCTGTATTTTCGTCATTTAGTATAATTAGTTTATTTTTTATATCTTCATCTGTATATCCAATATCACCTTCTGTAGTTGCAGGAGCAGCATTTAGGTAATTTACCGCATTTTTTATTGTTATTTCTTCAAGAGTTCTTTCGGTTTCGGTAGTTCCAACACCTTCTAAAGTTTTGACTGCTGATTTTTCATTGTTATTAACAACATTACTCGCATATTGCACTTCGCCACCATTATTATTCGGCACCTCAACTCCAACATCTCCACTTGTTACCACTCCATTATCTGCGTTAGCTAATAAATCACCAACACCTTTTGTGGTTATCTCTCCTTCTGTAGTATTAACCTCAGATTCATTTGAATTATCTTCAGGTAATTGAGGCATTTCATCTTTCCCTAAAACTTCTGATGCAACTTCAGATTCAATCTTTGTTGGATTATCAACTGTCGGAGTAGTTTCTTCAGCCATAGCCCCAATTCCTGAAGCCATCATCATACTAGCAGCAGCGGCAGCAATAGGTTTTTTAAATCTGGCAAAAATACTTTCTTTAACCGGTTGACCTCGGTTATCAATATAACCTTTTGAGTTGACTTCTAATTCCATATTACTCATTTTTAATAGATCTTATCTTAAAACCTATAATATATAAA
>JAHBAQ020000078.1 GCA_018500045.2 Candidatus Shapirobacteria bacterium
AAATTGCCCAAAATTTAGGCATTCCTCGACTTTCTGTTTTCCGCAGTAATCAACACATTTGGGCTCAAATAATTGACGATAAACACGGTAAAACTTTAGCCTCTGCTTCTACTAAAACAGTCAAAACCGCTAAGGGAAATAAATCAGAAAAAGCCACTGCTGTCGGTCAAGCTATTGCCGCTCTCGCTTTAGAAAAAAAGATTATTAATATCCGATTTGATCGGGGTAACTACCGATACCACGGCCGAGTTAAAGCTTTGGCTGATGGTGCTCGATTAGGTGGTTTAAAATTCTAATATGGCTTACAACAACAAACCAAATCAAAAAAACGATCGTTACGAAAAACCAGTCAGTGAATTTACTGACAAAGTGGTTCAAATCAAACGTGTATCTAAAAAGACCAAAGGTGGTAATCAAATTCATTTTACTGCTTTAGTTGTCTCTGGTGATAAAAAATCTCGAGTTGGCGTTGGTTTAGGTAAAGCCAAATCTGTGGCTGATGCTATTCAAAAAGGTATCAAAAAAGCTCAAAAAAGTTTAATTGAAGTACCTATTGTTAATGGCACCATCCCAAGTTCTGTTCAACTCAAATTTAAAGGTGGTCTAGTTCTTATTCGTCCAGGTAAGACTGGAAGCGGTCTTATTGCTGGTGGTCCAGTTCGGGCTGTAGTTGAATTAGCTGGTGTCAAAGATATCGTCAGTAAAATTATCGGATCAAAAACCAAATCAATTAATGTTTGGGCTACTATCAAGGCTCTCACTTTACTTCAAAAATAATTATGGAAATCTTAACCCAACTAACTAAAACTACTTCCAAACCAGCCCGCCGTTGTGGTCGAGGCATTGGTTCAGGTCTTGGTGGTCACACTAGTGGTCGCGGTGCCAAAGGTGATCTTGCTCGTGGCAAAACCAAACTCACTTTTGATGGTACCAAAATCAAAAAATCTTGGATCAAACGTTTGCCTTTCTTAAGAGGTAAAAACCGTCTTAATAATCAAAAAAGTATCATCACTTTCACTTTGACCCAAATCGATAAATGGTTCAAAAAAGATGAACTAGTTGATCTCAACTCATTGTCTCAAAAAACCAAGATCTCTTTCAAAAGACTCAACGCTCAGGTTAAAATTCTTTCTGCTGGTGAAATCACTAAAGCTCTAAAATTCAAAGGTGTTTTAGTTTCTGATTCTACCTCTAAAAAAATTATAGCCGCTGGTGGTAATATAGAATAATGAACCGGTTTACCAAAACTCTTTCTCTCTATATTGAAGCCTTAAAAACACCAATTTTTCGAAAGAAACTTTTATTTACTATTGGTATCCTTATTGTTTTTCGTTTAACCGCCCACATTCCTGTTCCTGGTGTCAATTTAGGTTTACTTCAACAATTTTTTGCTCAAAACCAACTTCTTTCATTATTAGATATTTTTTCTGGTGGTACTTTAGCTAACTTTTCTATTATGGCTTTGGGGCTTAGCCCATATATCAGTGCCTCAGTTATGATGCAGCTTTTAGCTTTGGTCGTTCCTCAAATCGAAGAACTTCAAAAAGAAGGGGAATATGGTCGAGCCAAAATTAATCAATATACCCGCATTGCTACCATTCCTTTTGCCATTGTTAATGGATTAGGTATGTACGCGCTACTTCGTTCTCAAAATATTATTACTGGACTTGATCTACTCACTACCATTGCTCTTATTGCCAGTATGTTAGCCGGTACTATGATTATGATTTTCTTTGGTGAACTTATTAATCTTTATGGTGTTGGTAATGGTGTCTCTATGTTAATTTTTGCCGGTATTATTGCCAGACTACCCGTATCTTTTGCTCAGACTTTTGCTGTTACCGATCTTTCTAACCCTCAAACCGGACTCAATTTTATTATTTTTCTGGCTTTAGCTATTGCTCTTATCACTGCTATCGTTTTTGTCGAAGAAGCGGTTTTGCGAATTCCTATTAATTATGCCAAAAGGGGACAATCCACTTATTTACCAATCAAAGTTAATACTGCCGGAGTTATGCCAATTATCTTTGCCGCCTCATTAGCCACTGTTCCGACTCTTTTAGGTCAATTTGCCTCAAAATTACCCAACCAAAATATTGCCAACATCGCTACTGGTATGTCTAATTTTTTCCGCACTGATGGTTATTTTTATATGTTCTTTTATTTCTTTTTAGTTATTGGTTTTACTTTCTTTTACACTTCCGTTGTTTTTAAACCCAAAGATATTGCCGAAGAATTACGTAAATCAGGTGGTTTTATTCCCGGCATTCGTCCTGGTCAATCAACCGAAAAGCGTCTTCAATATTTAACCAATCGGGTTTTGTTAATCGGTGCTGTTTTCTTGGGTGTTATTGCTATCACTCCCCACATTGTTCAAAAAATTACTAACATTACCACTCTTACTATTGGTGGTACTTCTATTCTTATCGCCGTTTCAGTCGTTTTGGAACTTACTCGCAAAATCGAGAATGTTGTCCAAACTTACAATTACGATAAACTTACTTATTAATTATTCATTATTAATTTTTAATTAAAATTATGTCTCTCAATCTTTTCATCATTGGTCCATCAGGTTGTGGTAAATCTACCCAAGCCAAATTAATTGCTGCTAAATACAATTTAACTCATCTTTCCATGGGTCAAATTCTTCGTGACGAAATGGCAGCCGGTAGTCCAGAAGGTCTTGAAGCCAAATCTTTTGTTGATAGTGGTACCTTAGTTCCGGAAGAATTAACTTTCAAACTTTTAACTTCTAAACTTAATCAAATCGGTAATAAAGATTTTATTATCGATGGTTTTCCTCGAAGTATTGGTCAAGGTAAATTTATCGAAGGATATTTAGCTCAAGTCGGTGAGCCTTTAGATTTAATTATTCATCTCGATGTTACTTTTGAAGAAATCAGTGCTCGCCGTGCCAAAATGGGTGCCGAGTTTCAGGATAAAGACCGAACAGACAACACTCCAGAAGCTATGGCCTCTCGTCAAAAATTCTATGACGAAAATAATGGTTTGATTATGGATTATTTCAGTCCAAAAGGATTAATTCTTCAAGTCGACGGTAATCGTCCTATCGAACCAATTTTCGCCGACATCGATCAAAAAGTTAGTACTCTAAAATAAATAATAAATTATTAATTAACTAAAAATGCCCAAAGAACCAACAGTCAGAGGTCAAGTTACTGAAGTCCTACCAAACTCTCTTTACCGAGTAAAACTTGAAAGCGGTAATGAGATAATTGCCCATTTAGCCGGTAAATTACGTATGAATCACATTCGTGTCATCGCTGGTGATAATGTTTCTTTGGTCCTTAGTCCTGATGGGGGATTAGGCCGAATAGTTTATCGAGGTTAAATCAAATTTACTCTTTGATATTGTGCCGATTTTAGGTTACAATATCCAAGTCATATTTCTATGAAAGTAAAATCTAGTATCAAACGTCGTTGT
>JAHBAQ020000004.1 GCA_018500045.2 Candidatus Shapirobacteria bacterium
AGATGTGTATAAGAGACAGCAATAGTTGGGGTTGCAGTTTCAGTTGGAGTAATCGAAGGAACTTCAGTAATAGTTGGAACTATAGTTTCGGTCGGGATGGCGGTTGGGGCTTCGGTAACAACTGGGGTTTCGGTAACGGTTGGGGTTGCAGTTTCAGTTGGAGTAGGTTCAGAAATTGTAGGCACAGCTCCTTCCGAATCTTGGGCATAAGCGGGTTGAGTAGCAATAACAAAAGGCAAAAAAGTATTCAAGAACAAGGACAAGTTAGCAAGAATCGTGGCAGTTTTTCTTGCAATACCGAAGATTTTCATAGGTCGATATTGTGAAAATAATTGTTAAAAGGACTCTGACCGGAGTATATCGGTTTTTTATAAGATTACAAGAGTCTTAAAAAAGACTGAAATTAATTTGTTCGTTTCTTAGATAGAATTAAAGGAATTAAGAAGGATAAAATATTACCGATCCAATAATAATTACACAACCATTTTTGACCGTAACAACAGTTATTTTTACTAAATATGTAATCAATAAGTAAAGTGATTGCGGGAAATAAAAATAAGACAAACCAATTTGGTGAAAATCGGCTTATAACAATAAAATTAATTAAAAATGCTAACAAAAAAAGTAAAGGTAGCCATTGTTTTTGACAGACGGCAACGGACTCACCAAGAATTTCTCCAACATTTTTGTCGGTACCGTCAGTGGTTTCATCCGATGATTGGTTGTCAGTAGTAACACCTAAAACACCTGGTTGAAAACCATCTGGGGTAGTGTTGGCGGCAATAATATTAGAACCAGGGTTAATACAATATTCTGGTGTGCGTTCCCCTGGCATACAACCATTTAAACTGCGGACATAAAAACAATATTGGGCATTAGGAGTTAACCCCCGGACAGTATAGTGGTCGTCATTACCAATATTGGGAGCACCGTATTGATAATTGCCAGGAGAAGTACCAAAAGCGATTAGATAACCGGAATGATCTGAAACAGTGTGATTCCAATGAAGAGTAACTGAACCACCACTGTATTCGGTGGCATAAAAACCAGTTGGGGCAGATGGAACAGAATTAGTACATTGAGGAGCCCCTGGGTTGGATGTGGTACCAGTAGAAGTACCTAAAACATTTCCTGGATTATCAGCACTTTCTTCATCACACTGAAAATTAAAATTAACATTGAAATTGGAATTAAGATTTTGATAATTATTGTCAGCTGAACGGTCGAGAGTAACTGACCAAAGGTAATTATTTTTTTTATTTTTATTAATGTGACCAATGGATAAGTTTGGTTTTGACGAATCAAGTAAATCGCTCAGTAAATAGTTGGAAATATTTAAATCATTATCATTATTAGTACCAATGATACTTAAAAGAATTTTTTGAGACAGAAGATTAGATTCTGAATTTGATGTGGCTTTGAGAGTTAAATTACAAGTGCCATTGCGATTATTATCAACAAAAAATTGCTGGGAAAAAGTAAATCCTGGATAAATATTGGTTTCGTTAAAAATTGGTAATTCAGATGACTTAGTACAATCAGAACCAGGGTTACAAGTGATAGTGATGTCATTACCAGCAAAGACAGGACGAGTAAAAAATAAACTCAAAGAAAAAATTAAAAATTCAAAAAGTTTTTTCATTAATAAGTAAATGTTTTAGTGATGGTATAACCACCGCTAATATTAACTATGATATTTGATCCGGAAAGAATTTCATCACCAACACAAGTGCCACCAGCAGAACAAATACCAAAATAAAAATCTTTTGAATAGGTTGAATTAGTAATTTCATCGGCGGTAATTTTGCCAATTAAACCTTTCTCTACTCCGTTACCGGTGTATAAAATTTCATAATCGGATGGTTTAGAAAAATTATCTATTTTAAGATTAATTTTGTTAGTAGAATGGTTAGAAGAGAGACCGATCTGAGGATCGGTATTGGTAGTCGTGTCGGGTATTGGTGTGGCGGAGTTCTCAAATTCAATAGTAGCGGAATTTTCGATATTTCCGGCTTTGTCGACAGCGTGAGCCACAATTTTGAATTTACCCAAAGGAATGTACATCGGATCGATTTGATAAGACCAATTGTTGGTACCATTGGCTCGAACGCGGGTAGTTAATTCGGTACCATTAACCCAAGAGTTACCATTCCAGTAAAGATTAACAATTTGGCGATAAATAGAAAGCTCCACGTGATCTAATTCAAAATTATCAGAGGCGGTACCTTCAATTTTTCCATCCCAAAACCAAATGATAGGAAAATTGACATCATTATCGTGATCAGAATTCCAGGGTTTAGTAATAGTACTGGTAGGTAAAGTTTTGTCGTAAGTAATCGAACACTCGTTAGACCAGTCGGAAATGTTTCCATTAGAATCATAGGCTCGAACTTTGAATTTGTGAATACCTTCGGCTTGATTAAAAACGCCGGAATATTGGGACGGGGTGACAAAAGTTGACCAAGTGCCAAAACCACCACCAATTTTGGGGTAGGTTATAAAGTATTCATATTTTAAAATACCCTGATTATCAGTAGAATCATCCCACTCTGCGGTAATAGTGTAGCTGTTGGTGTGACCACCACAAACAACATTGGGGTTGGACCAGTGAAGATTGGTTGGAATGGATGGTTTAATGAAATCGGCAATAGAAATAGTGATACCACTAACAACAACAGAATCAGAATAAAGAGCTTTGGCTTGGGAAATATGATTAATACCCAAAATAGCTGCAGAGAACAAGAAGAAAAAGATTAAAGACTTTAAATTGGTTGTTGATTTGGGTTTGATTTCTATCGTAGTGCCAGTTTGTTGTAATTTTTGGGCAACTTTGCGATTGACTTCATCATCAATGGCTTTTTTGATATTTATAATTTGGATGATAATAAAAATTAATGCTGGAATACCAACAACAACCGAAAAACCCCAAGGTTGACGAAGAATAGCAGCTAAAGAACCAAGATAAGGGATAGCAAAAAAATAAACACCTTTGACACCAACATCTTGAACATCCCAAGCGTCAATATCATTGTTGTTGTCGCCTTTGGTTTTGAATAAAAGCGGATCGGTGGACGAAATAGAGTTGACTCGATGGAGAATAGTATCTTTGGAATTGCTAGGAGAAGTGAAGGCAATAATGTCACCTGATTTAAGATTTTTTGGATCGGCAGTTTTGGTAAAAGCAACGGAGCCTGTTTTGATAGTTGGTTCCATAGAACCACTGACAACGACGAAGGATTTTGGGAGATTTTTAAATGGAAGTTTAGGAGAAATAACCACAAAAAGCAGGCACAGTAAGACTATGAATGCAATCCATTCGATGACTTTAAAAAAAATTTTAATTTTTTTGAACATCTAGCTGATTACAGAAGATCACTTCTGTAATCAATAGAGACTCAAATATTATTCCTGAGTACCATAAATCTCGAAAGCGACATTTGTTAGACTTTTTCCAGCAATACCATTGCCAACATCGGCTGGAATATAAACATATAAATTATATGTTTTAACTTCATCTTTTGCTAAAGATGGAACATTAAGAGATCGAACACTTGCGTTCCAACTATTAAGAGATACCCAACCAGTATAATTTGCTGTCATGTTTTCTTTCGTACCTTCACCAACAGCAACATAAATATTGTTTTTTAATTCATCCCAATTGCCGTTAGCATTAGTTAAACGACCAGTAAGAGCTATTTTGATTGGTGATAAACTAGCATTTTGAAAAGTAAAACTACCATAATCTCTAAAACCAGGATATAAACCTTCAAATTTAAGACCAGTATTAGCTCCTGATGTGATTTCACGGGTTGTACCAGCTCCATCATAAAGTTTAAGATTGGCGTCACCTGAACTGATGGTAATACCAGCAAC
>JAHBAQ020000040.1 GCA_018500045.2 Candidatus Shapirobacteria bacterium
GTGGGCTCGGAGATGTGTATAAGAGACAGGAAGAAAAAATGCTCCTAGCAACAGAATTGATATATAAAAAACTCCTCAGTTGAGGAGTTTTTTATATATCAGCTTTTTGAAAATCAGTATCCCCAATCTAAGTCCCCTTTATTGGTAAAGGCTTTCAGGGATATCAGACCATTTAAGGACTTTAAAATAACTCCTTTGGCATCAATTCCCGCCAAGGTGGTTTTTTTGCCGTTGTAAAGGGCGGTAATGTTAAAGTTCCTTTTAGACTGGATATTTTGCAGTAGTGAGCAGAGATTCCCTTTTTTGTCATAATCCCAGGCAAAATTCAGTTTAGTTTTGCTCATATCAGCCGGCTGGCCATTATATGTTAGAGACTTTATTTCAGCTTTAAGCAAGTGTTTCCGGTCTTTGTCTTTTAAGATTAGTTTGGTGGTATTTCCTGCCGGATCCGTGGCTGTAATTACATTATCGCTGTCTTGAAACCTAAGAGGAGGAAACTTTGGCAATTTAATTTTAATATTTTTAGATGTAGATGTAGCCGTAATGATACTGGGTAAAGTATCCGTGGCAATAAATTCCAAATCTTTAAGCTGAGGGTTAAAACTAAAACTTAATTCCGGGGCAGTTTTGTCTATTACAAATGATATTGATTGTTCAGGCTCATTATTCCCCGCCCTGTCCGTGGAATAAAAAGAAAGTGTATGTTGGCCTTCTGCGCTTACTGTAATAGGCGTTGATGTGCCATAAACTAAATACTCCCCCCCGTCTAAACTGTATACTGTTTTAAGAACTCCCGATGTTTCATTTTCATGCCCAGGAATTATGTGGTCTACAGCCGATATAAAAACTGAAACATTGCTTCTGTAAAAGCCCGGGGTTCCTAAGGTTCCCGTTATGGTGGAAGTTGAGATTGGAGGGACAAGGTCTTGGGATTGGTTCGGATTAAGGATGGAGGAAGGTTGAACAATTCTGCTGTCGCTGGTGAAATTTATTGTTTGGTTGTTCTCGTTATTTAACAATATCTGAGCTACGGAACTGGTAGACACAGAAACATCGTTATAGTAGGCTACGCTGTTGGTTTGATTACCATCTACCAGTGAAGAATAAAAATTAAATACCCCACTACCCGTTGCTGAAAGTTTGAGATTATAAATATGTCCATCATCAGGCAAAAAAGCATACTTATCATGACCTATTTCATCATAGGTAACGCTTTCTATTTGATAATCAAAACCCCCGCTTGTATTTAAACCAACATGATTACCGTTTTCGTCGTAAATGTGCAGATCTACGGGACTATGCACTTCCACTTTCCTGCCTTTAAAAACACACAAAGCGGGATTTGTTGTGATTTTACCTTCTGTGGGCAAATCGACATCAGCAATTAAATTAACAATTTTCTGCCTGATCCCGCTGGAAGTAAGCATGGTACCGTGTATTTCCGCATTGTTTAGAACGTAAAAATTTTGCGCTCCGGGAATATTACTGGCGGAAACTATTGGTACTGTTCCGTCCCCTGGACCATAGTGTAAGTCGCTTTTGCCTCCTGAGCCATTAATATATATTTGGTCAATCGTTGGAGACTCGCAACCCATAATATTGAAGGCTTTTATGCCGGAATCTGTAACACTAAAATTATCAAAATCAGCTGAATGAAAAGTATTAGCACTATCTACTAAATTTGAATTTAAATTATATACCTGTCTTTTTAGCGCGCTTGTCGTATCAACGAAACTTGTGGCAATTTCACCGGAAGTGAACACCGGTCCGTATTTATATTGTCCAAGATACCCTGTTGAATGATTAAAGTACTCCTTGCTGGGTAACATTTGATAGATACTGGGCATATTTTGGGAAATTTTCTTAATTTCCAGTGGGTCAAGGCCAAGTCCATACTTTTTAATACTGAGGTCATCCCCATATACTAAAATTTTTGCGCTTTTCGGGGAACCTAAATTTGGCGTACCTACAAAAACTAACTTATTAATTTTGGCTTGGTATTCGGGCTTGTCATACAATAAACGTTTGATAAGCAGTCCACCTTGACTGTGGGCAATAATGTCAATTTTTGATGCTGTTGATGAAGCCAAAATATTATCAATTTTTTCTTTTAAAAAAACATTGGCATTTTTTGCAATATCATCACGCCAATCGTATGGGAAAGAAAACAAATTTTTATTTATTTCATATTGCTGAGATCCAAAATCTTCAACCAAGCTTTTTGAATAATCGTAAGTTGGATGTGGTTCACCTAAAATATTATTTAAAGTAAGACTCGAGTCTAACGCCGTCCCATTATTATTAAACCCCAACGGATCCATAAAATCATCGGAATGGATTGGGCTCACCTCAAACATTTTATTAATATTTGGCCACAAAACAAGTGAACCCTTGTCAATTTCCGTTCCTAAAGTACCCGGAATTATTAAAACCGGTGTTTTACTAGCAACAAAATTAGGGTCTTTAACCGGAACAATTGGCGTCCAAACACCCCTTTCATAATACCCATAAATATTAGAAGCCCCGTGCGGAATATATGCTGAAAACTCCACAATTGGTTCTGAAAATGGCGGTGGAAATGAATTTGAAGCAGCAAGCATTTCACCAGTGTCTTCGTTGTAGGATTCAAATGAATACCATCCAGGAGAAGTTTCAATTGCTTTAATAAGCACATAACTAACGCCAACCGGTATACTCCCTCCCACCTGATCTGACCTAAGCTTCTCACAGTCTGCCGAATAATGGCCAAGTCTAAAATATGTTGAATAATAATAAGGCATTGGAAGCCAGCCATCGGGAGTTAGTGATATATGAAAACGAACCAGTCCATCTGGTCCGTAATCATAAGTAGGTACTGAATTAAAAGGAGTATATTCAGAAAATGCTCCATTACCGCAAGTTGTGGATGCATTTTCAGATTTGGCTTTAAAAGGAGTGGGTAAAAATACTAAAACACATAACAAAATATAGCAAATCCTAAATTTCATAAAATTAACGATACTTTTTAAAATGTAATTTTACTGTCTCTTATACACATCT
>JAHBAQ020000087.1 GCA_018500045.2 Candidatus Shapirobacteria bacterium
CATGGATATATACCACCTTTAAGGGGTGAAAAGGAGATTAGTGAGAGTATTGGATTTATATTAGATATTGAAGGAAAAAGAATTTATATAACAAGCGATACTATTTGTTTTAAAAATGATTATAAATGCGATATTTTAGCCTTGCCGGTGTCAGGACATGGAGTGGTAATGGGTGTATTTGAATCAGCTTTTTTTGCTAAAGAAACTGGAGCTAGTTTAGTGTTACCAATTCATATGGATAATATTGTTTTCCCAGTTAACAAGAATGAATTAATTAAGAGATTTGAAGAAATTAATTTAAGTTATAAAATATTAGAAACTGGAGAAACTGTAGAAACATAATTATGAATAAAGTAAAAGTTCTGATTGAAGGTTATGCAAAGATTTATGATGATTTTGAGGATGTGTCCCCTTCAGTGGTTTTGATTGAAAATGAAAAACATAAAATAATTATTGATCCGGGATTTAATAGAGATAACTTATTAAAAATATTGGATAAAGAGGGGTTAAAAACTGAAAATATTGATGTGGTGTTTTTAACTCATTATCATATGGATCATTCCCTACTGGCTGGGATGTTTGAAAAGGCAATATTTATGGATAACGGTGACCAATATTCACAAAATGGAATTATAAAAAGACAGGAAGATAAAATGTTGGGCGAAGGAATTGAAATTATTCAAACTCCAGGACATGATCCATTTCATTGTTCAGTTGTTGTAGATACCGAAGATATGGGAAAAATAGTAATTGCTGGTGATATATTTTGGTGGGTTGATGGCGAAGAACCAAAAAAGGATTTTGAAAGTTTGATTAATTTAGAAGACCCATATGTAAAAGATGAAAATGCTTTGAAGGAAAGTAGAAAAAAGATTTTGGAAATAGTTGATTGGATAATTCCAGGTCACGGAAAAATGTTTAAAAATTTAAATAAAAAATGAGATTAACTAGAGAATATTTTGAAAATTGGTTGGACGGATTAAGGCAAACTTGGTTTAATAAAGATTTAAATGAATTGGAAAAGTATTTTGGGAAAATTGAGAAGTATTATGAAAATCCTTTCAAAATAGGAATTGACTTTAAAGATGTTTTGAGTTTTTGGGAAGAAATTAAAGGTCAAGAAATTGTTAAATTAGAAATGGATTGTGTGGCTATAGATGGAAATGTAGGTATGGCACATTGGTTTTTTGCTGATAGTTCTGGAGAATATGATGGGATTTATCAAGTAAAATTCAATAAGGATTTAGAATGTACCGAATTTAAGCAATGGTGCGTATCTAAATAGTATTGAGTTATAATGGAGTGCGATTAAAAATTAATAGTTTTTAGTTTTATGTCAAAAATACAAAATATCTTTGCCCGAGAAATATTAGCAAGTGGTGGAGCTCCAAGCTTGGAAGTAACCGTAACTTTGGAAAGTGGAGCTATAGGCGAAGCATCGGTTAGTTATGGGGCATCGGCTGGTTCAAAAGAAGCGACAGTTTTACTTGATGGTGATAAATCACGTTACAACGGAAAAGGAATGTTGAACGCAATTGCCAATATTAATGGAAAAATAAAAGAAATTTTAGTCGGAATGGAAGCGGCTGATCAAAGAATGATTGATAATAAAATGATTGAAGCTGATGGGACTATTAATAAAGCTGTGTTGGGTGGAAACGCAATGTTGGGTGTAAGTTTGGCTGTTTGCCGAGCAGAAGCCAGTGAAGAAAAAATGCCACTTTATAAATATTTACGAAAAACTTATGGAATTGGCGATATTGGTTGGAAATTACCAAAACCAATGATTGTAATGATTGAAGGGGGAAAACATGCTGATGAAACTACTGATTTGCAAGAATTTATGGTGGGAGCAATGGGAGATAAAACTGCAGCAGAAAACGTGCGAATGGAAATGGAAATTTATAATGCGTTGAAAAATATCTTGAAAGCAGAAAAATTATCAACTAACGTGGGTAATGAGGGTGCTTTTGCTCCAAATGGAATTTCGTCTAATGAAAAACCAATGGAATATTTAACTCAAGCAATAATTAATGCTGGTTATACTCCTGGAGTTGATGCCGGTGTAGGTATTGATGCGGCAGCCAGTGAATTTTATTCTCAAGAAACAGGTAAATACACTTTAAGACTTGAAGGAAAAGAATTAACTTCGGAAGAATTGATTGCCTATTACAAACCTTGGATTGAAAAATATAAAATTGCCACAATGGAAGATATGTTGTCAGAATTTGACTGGGATAATTGGCCAAAAATGGTTGAAGCTATTGATGGAAAATTTCCATTGATTGCTGATGATTTAACGGTAACTAACACTAAGCTGTGGCAAAAAGCGATTGAAATGAAGGCAGCGACCGCAATTTTAATTAAATTGAATCAAGCCGGAACTTTAACAGAAACCGTTGACTGTTGTTTGTTGGCTAATGAACACGGGTTAATGACTATGCCAAGTCACAGAGGTGGCGGTGAAACTAATGATACTTTCTTGGTTGATTTGGCAGTAGCAGTCAATTCGGCTTATATTAAAGTCGGACCAACTCGTGGCGAAAGAGTTTGTAAATATAATAGATTAATGAGAATTGAAGAAGAACTTAAAAATTAAGTTTTAAATGAAAAATAAAAAAGTCATTTTGATAGTGCGGGATGGTTGGGGTTATTCGACTGAGTCTTATGGTAATGCCATAATGGCGGCCAAAACTCCAAATTCGGATAAATATTTAAAAGAATATCCGAGCGCCATATTGAAATGTACCGGCCAAGATGTGGGTAATCCGGAAGGGTCTCAGGGCGGAAGTGAAGTAGGTCATTTGACTATGGGAGCGGGACGAATTGTCTGGCAACCACAGGAAATGATTAATAATGCGATTAAAGATGGAAGTTTTTTTACTAATCCAGCATTATTAAAAGCAATAGAAAATTGTAAGAAAAAAAATAGCGCATTACATTTGGCCGGACTTTTTTCGGATGCTGGAGTTCATTCTGATGTTAAACATTTATATGCCTTGTTGGAACTAGCTAAGGATAACGGGGTGAGTAATGTTTATATTCATTTAGTATTAGATGGTCGAGATGTACCAGAAAAATCAGCTCTGGGTTATGTGGAAAAACTGAATGAGAAAATTAAAGAAATTGGGGTAGGAAAAATCATTTCAGTAAGTGGTCGATATTACGCGATGGACAGAGATACTAATTGGGACAGAACCCAAATGGCTGAGCAATTGTGGACTAAAGGTGAAGGGTTTGAAGCGACTGATGCAATTGAGGCAATAAACAAAGCTTATGAACGAGGTGATGCGACGGATTATTATGTTCAACCAACAATTATTGATAAAACCGGTTTATTAAAATCAGGTGATTCATTTATTTGGTTTAATTTTAGAACTGATAGATCAAGACAGATTACAGCAATGATAACCCGACAAACGCTTTGTCCAGTAGAGTTTCAATCAGACTTGGAGTTGAGTTATGTATGTATGGGCAGATACGATGAAAGCTGGGATTTGCCAGTAGCTTTTTTACCAGAAAATGTGGTGAATAATTTGAGTGAAGTGTTATCAAAAAATAATAAAAAACAACTTAAAATTGCCGAAACAGAAAAGTATGCTCATGTAACTTTTTTCTTTAATTCACAATTGGAAACAGAATATCCGGGAGAAGACAGAATAATGGTACCGAGTCCAAAAGTCCCCTCTTACGATTTACAACCAGAAATGTCAGCAGTAGAGGTAACAGAGAAAGTTTTGGAAAATATTGGAAAATATGATTTTATTTTGGTAAATTTTGCCAATGCCGATTTGGTCGGTCACAGTGGAAAGTTTGAAGCCATAGTTAAGGCATGTGAAGTGGTAGACGAATGTGTAGGGAAAATTGTCGATAAAGCTTTGGAAGAAGATTGCGCAGTAATTGTGGGAGCAGATCATGGGAATGCCGAAAATATGCTTTATGAGAATGGTGAAACAGATGTATCTCATGGGTTTAATTCAATTAAAGATTCTTTTGTGGGAATTGAAGGAAAAGTAAAAGATGGTGGGCTTAAAGATATTGCCCCAACAATTTTGGAGATAATGGGAATTGAAAAACCACTGGAAATGACTGGAGAATCTTTGATTATTTAAACCCTTCCCTAGCCCTTCCCTTGACAGGGCAGGGAGAAAAGATGTGTTGTGTTGAGTAAAGAGTTTCGGGTATAATTCGGGTATGGTGTTTGAAGAGATTACGGTTAAGAAAGCATTAAATAAATTAAATAGTAACTTTTTGCCCTATAAATACGATTTAAATATTTACAGAGGGTGCAGTCATCGGTGTCAATATTGTTACGCTTTATATTCTCACAAATATTTAGAAACAGCCAATTTTTTTGAAAAAATTTATATTAAAACCAATATTGGAGAAGCATTAGAAAAAGAATTGTCGTCAAAAAGATGGAAACAGGAATGGATTAATTTGGGTGGAGTAACTGATAGTTATCAGGCAATCGAACGGCAATATAAATTGATGCCAAGAATTTTAGAATTGATGATCAAGTACAAAACGCCGATTACAATTTCAACAAAATCGGATTTAATTTTAAGAGATATAGATTTATTAGAAAAACTAGCGAAAGTAACTACGGTAAATGTAGCAGTAACCATAACCACTTGGGGTGGAAAAATCCAACAAAAATTGGAACCGGGAGCGATCAGCTCTCAAAGAAGAATGGAGGTTTTGAAACAATTGAAAGGTAAAGGAATAAATTTGGGACTACACTTAATGCCAATAGTTCCCTATTTAAATAGTGATGAAGAAAATTTGGAAAATATTTTGAGAGAGGCGGGAAAAATAAAAGTAGATTATGTAATTGCTGGATTATTAAATTTACGATCGGAAACGAGAAGGAATTTTTTGAAATTTATTCAAGAAAATTTCCCAGAATTAAGTGATAAATATTTTAGGGAATATAAAGGGGCTTATTGGGAAAAAGAAAAAAGAAGAGAAGTATATTTTTTAGTCCATAAACTAATGAAAAAATATGGATTGAATAATAACTATGAGAAATTTAGACCAAAAGAAATTATTAGAGAACAGTTGAGTTTGATATAATTAATCCCAATGAATAAGGTAAATATATTAGCACCGGCGGGAAATTTTGAAAGCCTGATGGCGGCGATTAATGCCGGAGCTGACGAGATTTATTTTGGAATTGGTGAACTTAATATGAGAGCGGCGGGAGCAAATAATTTTGACATTTCGGACTTACAAAAAATTGCTAATTTATGTCAAGAAAAAAATATTAAGACTTGGGTGACTTTGAATACGGTAGTTTATGATGAAGAAATTGAAGTAATCAAAAAAACTTTGGAAGAAATTAAAAAATCAGGAATTGACGGCATAATTGCAGCTGATTTGGCGGTGATTAAAGAGGCAAATAAATTAAATATTGAGGTGTGTGCTTCGACCCAGATGTCAGTGTCGAATTTGGAAACAGTAAAAGTTTTGAGTAGTTGGGTTGATAGGATCGTGTTGGCACGGGAATTAAATTTGGAACAAATCGGAAAAATAGTGGAAGGAATTGGTCAAGAAAAAATTGTGGGACCAAAAGGAAATTTAGTGGAAATTGAAGTGTTTGGTCACGGAGCCATGTGTGTGGCGATGTCGGGTAGATGTCAAATGAGTTTATATCATTACAATTTATCAGCCAATAGAGGTAAGTGCGTGCAGGTATGTCGGCGAAAATATGAAGTAAAAGATAAAGATACGGGAAAAGAATTGGTGTTGGATAATGATTGGGTGATGAGCCGTTCGGATTTATGTACTATTGGGTTATTAGAAAAATTAGTAGAGGCAGGGGTTAAAACGATAAAAATTGAGGGTCGGGCCAGAAGTGCTGATTATGTAGATACGGTAGTGAGAGTTTATAAAAAGGCGTTGGAATTAGTTGAAAAAAATAATTTTGGTAAAAAAGAAAAAGAAAAATTAGTTGATGAATTAAAAATTGTTTTTAATCGAGGATTTTCAACAGGATTTTATATGGGCAGATCAACTGATGAATGGGCTAGCGGTGAAAATAATTTGGCAACAGAAACTAAAAAACTTTTGGGACAAATTGAACATTTTTATCAAAAAATAAAAGTAGCCGAAATAAAATTGAATAAAAACGATCGAGTAAAAAATGGTGACGAATATATAATAATTGGGCCAAGTACAGGAGTTTTAAGAGATAAGTTTTTTGAGATAAAAATAGAAAAAGATGTATTAACTTTTAAAACAAAACAAAAAGTAAGAAAAAACGATAAGGTGTTTTTGGTGGTAAAAAATTAATTTATTTGTCTCGCAAGTAAATTTGAGTTAGGGCTTTGATGGCGGTAGCGCCGAGTAAAATACCAACTAAAATTGGATCGAATTTTTGTTGATAAAAAGCCCAAGCAATAAGACCAAATAAAAGAAACCAAAGAGCGTTGCGGTCAGCGATGGCTTCATGAAGTTTTTCTCGTTCATCTTTTTGAATTTTGGTCATAGTATGAAGAACATCGAGAATTAAAACACCAGTGATTATTAAAATAAGAGTATTTTTAAGATTTGGATCAATATTTAAACTGGAGATAATAGCAATAGGAATGATGAAGGCGATAGTATAAGCCCAACCCTGCCAACAATTTGGAGTGAGTCCCCAACCACTATATTTTCTTAAATTGAACCATTTTGGATTAGCAATCATATTTTTTTAATTTTTAAAAAATAAAGAGTTTATCAATAGAAGTTTTGAGGGCGAGAGCAACGTCGTGAGCTAACTTTAAACTAGGGTTGTATTTCCCCTGTTCCAAAAAAACAATAGTTTCGCGTCTAACTCCAACCAAATTAGCTAATTGATCTTGAGTTAAATTTAATTTGGTACGGTACTCTTTAATTTTAGTATTCATTTAAAAGAGAATCGACTGGGTGAGACGATTTTTTGTCGATAAAAAATAAAATTAAATTTAAAACAAATAAAGCAATGAATCCGGCAAGTCCGGTGACACCGGCAATTAAATCACTGGAGTTACTAATCCAAAGAAGACCAAAACCAGCTGAAGCATTTAAAATACCATGGAACCAGGCGGCAGTAAAAACAGATTTGGTTTTAGTAACAAAATAAGTAAGAGAAAAACTCAATAAGGTACACCAAATAATCATCATAGGAACACCAACTATTGGATGTTGAGGATAATTGTGACCTTGGAGAATTAAAGGAGCGTGCCATAAACCCCAGATGAATCCAATAATTAAACTTGAGCGAATCCAACCGTATTTAGCTAATTGTTTGAGCAAAAAACCCCGCCAAAAATATTCTTCACCAAAAGCAGCTAGTGCGTTAATAGTTAATCCAGCAAGAATTGATTGACCTAAAATAATTAAAGGCAATAAACCACCAAGACTACTAATTTGATCTTTCATAGCAATTAAGGCTTCCGGAGGTAAGTTGGCACCAAGTTTATCGACCATACCTTGCATTTGAGGTTCAAATTTTATACCAGGGAAAAGTAAAGAAACACCAAGACTTGATACGGCTAATATGTAAGGAAAAATTATAGCCCAGAGGATAATTTTATTTTGTGGTTTTTTGATACCCCAATTTTTGAGAGGAGTTTTCCAGACAAATTTTGATAAAACAAAGACCGAAAGAGCCGGAATCAACATATAGATCATACCGACAATAACAGCGGTGAGACCAACAAATTTAAGTCCAGCTAAGTAAGCCAAGAGAGCTAAAAGCCAACAAAGAGAAAAATTTAGAACTAAAGCTTGAGTAGTTTTGTTTTTCATAATTATTTACAAATTGTTTTTGGAGCTGGAAAACTAGGATGGCCATGCTCTACCCATTGACCATTTTGACAAACCCAATTATCTTCTCCGGAAAATAAGCGGATAGTGAAGACTCCTAAAACAACAGATAAAATTATCATAAGAATTAGAAACTTATTCTTTGATGGAGTAAATTTGATTTTATTTTGAAATTTAAAAATAAAACTATAGAGAATCATAAGAGTACAAGTGGAATAAGCCAAAGTAAGAGCAATTGGCTCATATGTTGGATTTAAGTTTTTGAAACTATACAAAATAAACATCGCAACTACGGCGATCCAAGAATAAATTTGAATGGCCAAATTAGCCGATTTTCCAGCTGAAACATAATCCCGCTCATCGGCAATAACCTCTTTAACTTGACGACGGAGCCAAATTAAAACTAATGAGGCAACCACTAAAGTGGTTAAAGGTATAAGGTAGTTTTGATAAAGAATGGCCTGACTAAAAATAACAGCGATAACAACGGTTATGATTAGTTTGATTTGTTGATATTTTTTAAGAGTCATAAAAATATGTTAATTATTTCTAACTGATGTATGTTAGATCTATTTAACATTTTTGTCAAGTAGACTTAAGATATAATGATTTATGATTAAAAAAATATTCAAAAGTTTTTTAAATTTTTTCCTGTTTTCAGCTTTGGTTCACAACTGTGTGTTAATTTTTTCAACTATAAAAGAAAGTAATATTAAACACTTAAATTATTTTAAGATAATCGGATTAGAAGTGTTTT
This sequence comes from Candidatus Shapirobacteria bacterium, assembly GCA_018500045.2. Classification (GTDB taxonomy): domain Bacteria; phylum Patescibacteriota; class Microgenomatia; order UBA12405; family UBA12405; genus WARW01. Next base: position 8,552 of record JAHBAQ020000087.1, read on the forward strand.
GGCCGAGGATTACTGACGGAAAAATAAGTGACTTAGTATCGGCAGGAGTAATGATTTTAATAGTGGTGTCGTTTTTACTAATTTCGCTGAGAAAAAAAATTATTGCCTAAAAGTTTGTTGGTGAAATTTCATCAGACAAATACCCGAGGTGATTTCAAAACCGTGTGATTTGGCCAGATTGACAGCTTCGGTGTTATCAATTCCCTCTTGAAGCCAAATAATAGGGCGACGACCAGTATTAATAATTTCTTGAATAACCGATAAAACTTCTTCTGATTTGCGAAAGATATCAACAATATCAAGATTAATTTCTGGCGGAACAGAAGAAATATCGGGATAAGATTTTTGATCAAAGAATTGCTGAATATTAGGGTTAACCGGAATAATTTTATAACCTTGATTAATTAAATATTGAGCAACTTGGTAACTGGAACGATCGGGTTTGTCGGAAAGACCAATAATGGCAATGGTTTTGATTTGAGTTAAATCCATAATTAATCTAAAAAATCATGAATATCAAATTGATCAAGAGAAAAATTTTGACCGTCAAAGTTAAGTATAGTATAACCAGCTTCATGAATTTTGGCAGGACCGATTAAATCATCGGTGGGTCGAAATTTCGGCTCAAGTGAATAAACGGTGTTACGAACCATACCACCGTGAGTAGAAATCAAAATATATTTTGTTTTATCTTTTTGAGCAATCTGTTTGATTTTTTCTAAAAAAGTAAAAATCGTTTTATTGAGAGAATTATTGGTTTCCGGCGAAATCCAGTCAGGGTGTTGCATAGCATATGATTGAAGTTGATCTCGAAATTCTTTGGGGTTTTGATAGTTAGAATAAGCATTAAATTCGCCGAATTCATCAACTGGTTCTAATTTATTAATATTTAAAATCGATTTAACAATTTCACCACTTTGAATAGACCTGGCATAAAAACTAGAATAAATTGTTTGAGAATTAATTAGCGGCGGAAAGCGATCTTTTAAGACGTAACCAAGTTTTTCGACTTGATTAATGCCAGAATCTGTCAGACGAACTGATTGTTTATCACTGACTAAGATTGAGTCGATTTTCTGTTTTTCGCCGTGACGAAATAAAATAATTTTCATCTGACTAATTTTACTCTATTTTGAAAATTAGGTGTTAATACTGGCAAAGTTCCATTTTATTTTCGGGCAAAAGAAAACGACGAGACGGTTTAAGTTCGGTGATAAATTCCGGAGTGTGACTGACGATAATCATAGAACCCTGATAAGATTTGAGAGATTCAAGAATAAGACGCTGAGATAAAACATCGAGATAGGTTGTTGGTTCGTCGAGGATTAAAAGATTGTAATTTTTTGCCAAAAGAGTGGCAATAGAAAGTCGGGTTTTCTCACCGCCAGAAAGTGAAGCAACTTTTTGAAAAACTTTGTCACCAGAAAAAAGAAAACGACCCAACAAAGAACGAAGAGATTTTTCATCCATTTGACACTTATCTTTGACAGTATCGAGTAAGGTTTTATTAAAATCAAAAGTTTCAAATTCTTGAGAATAGTAACCAATACTTAAACGATCATCTTTGAGAATTTCGCCACTGTCGGGAGTAAGCATTTCCATAATAATTTTGATAAGAGTACTTTTACCAGCACCGTTTTGACCAACGAGGGCGATTCTCTCACCTCGTTTGATATCAAAATCAACATTAGTTAAAACTTTTTTGTCACCAAAAGATTTGGAGATACCAAGAATTAATAAAGGTAACTCGCCTACCCAAGTCGGATCAGGAAGTTTCATATGAATTTTTTTGGCTTCGGGAGGCATTTGAGGTAAAGCCTCAACTAACTTTTCAATTCTTTTGGCTAAATTGAGTTTTTGACGAACACCTTTTTCGGAACGGTTGCCGGAAATTTTGAGTAAACCTTTTTTCATTTCGACAATATGACGTTCTTGAGTATGAATTTGGTGAACCAAAACTTCTTCCCGCTCCCCTTTGAGTTTGACGTAAAAAGAATAATTGCCATTGTATTCTTCGATTTTTTTGGTTTGAGAATTAACTTCAAGTATTTTGTCGATATTTTTATCGAGAAGAGCTAAATCGTGGGAAATAATAATTAAGGTTTTGGGATAACGACCTAAAAAATTCATCATCCAAGCTTTGCCGGCAGCATCTAAAAAATTAGTCGGTTCATCAAGAAGAAGAATATCCGGTTCGGCTAATAAAGCCCGAGCAATGGCTAGTTTAGTTTTTTGACCACCACTAAAATGTTGGGGATTATCTTCTAGTAAAATTTGAGGAAGTTCAAGTTTGGCTAAAATTTTTAACATTTCAAAGTCTTGATGAGAATTAGCCGGGTCAAGATAATCGCGAACTGAATTGCTGTGTTCCATTTTGTCGTCACGTTTGACCTCCTGAGGAACGGACATAATCTGGCCACTAATATCGAATTTTCCATCTTCGGGAAAATCTTCTTTGGTGAGCAATTTAAATAAAGTTGATTTACCAGAACCGTTAGTTCCAACCAAACCAACCTTGCTATTTTTGGCGACAAAAAAACTGGCATCTTTGAAGATGGCATTGTTACCGTAAGAATAAAAAATATTTTTGGCCAAAATCATGGGTCTGTCTCTTATACACATCT
>JAHBAQ020000029.1 GCA_018500045.2 Candidatus Shapirobacteria bacterium
ATTTGGGAGGAGTTTATGAGTGGAAATTATAAACCCTTCCTTTGACAGGGCAGGGCTCAAAAATATGATAAATAAAAAAACAGAAGATCGAAAATATCATTTAGATTTTGAGATTATAGATTTGAGAGAACAAAAAAGACCGGAAAAGATGGTAAAAATTGCTAGGAAAAATTTAAAGAAAGTTATTTTACACCGAATTAACGGTAAGATTGGTGAATGTTAGAGAATAAAGAAAAGACTTAAAGCAAGTATTATTACATAAACACCAAAATACCAAAATTTGCGATTGATGGTAATTTTTTGGAAAGCAGAAAGAATAAAGACGCCAGCGATAGAAGTGATAATGAAAGTCAAAATATTATTGAGAGTAATAAAATTGGAAGAAACAATATCTTTGGCACTAAGTAAAATTGCCCCGGCGGTGGCGGGAATAAATAAACTGAAAGAAAAATTAAAAGCGGCTTGAGGAGAAAGACCAAGTAAAAGTGCCGAAAAAATGGTACAACCAGAACGAGATACACCAGGAAGAATAGCTAACGCTTGAAAAATACCGATAACAAAGGCAGAAAGATAATTTAAAGATTTATTTTTAGCGGGAATAAATTTGGTAGAAAAAACTAAGATACCCGTAAGAAGAAAAAAGAAGGGTAAAAGTTGTGGGGCACCAGCTAAAGATTCTATTTGGTCTTTGAGTAAAATACCAACTAAGGCGGCTGGAATAGAACCGACGATAATATATTTGAGGTTGTCCCAAAAATATTTTATTTGATGGCGGAAAAAGAAAATAACAGAAATAAAAGTGGCAGCGTGAAGGAAAATATCAAAATCTAGAGATGGAGTTAATTTAAAAAAATGTTGGAATAAATTTAAATGACCGTCGGAAGAGATGGGTAAAAATTCACTAATGGCTTGAACCAGGCCGAGAATTAAAGATTGGATAAGAGTCATGAAGTAATTATAACCAAAAACCCTCCAAAATAAATTGGAGGGTTTGAAAAACAAAGACAAAAGCTTAACGCTTTGGAGATTGCTTTTGGCGTCGGGATTTACCACCAGTACCAACCATACGACGTTCCTTGACTCGAGAATCAACAGTCAAAAGACCATTGGTTCGAAGATCAGGTTTAAAAGCATCATTAATTTTGACTAAGCAACGAGAAATAGCTAAGCTGAGAGCTTGAACTTGACCAGTTTTACCACCGCCAACGATTTTGGCTTGAAAATGGTATTTACCGGTAGTTTTGGTAATTTCGAATGGCTTATCAAAAACGATTTTTTCGGTTTTGGTAGGAAAATATTTCTCTAAAGAAAGACCGTTGACAGTTGAATCACCTTTTCCGGAGAATAATTTGATGGTAGCAACAGCACTTTTACGACGACCGAGAGATCGAGTGTAAGAATTTTTTGAAGTAGTTTTTGCCATAATTATTTATTTAATTTGTCAGCGTATGGATGTTGGTCACCAACGAAAACTTTTAAACGAGTAATTCGGATATCTCGAAGTTTATTTTTTGGAATCATACCATAGACACCGCGAATAATAACTTGACGTGGGTCTTTTTGCATCATTTCAGCTAAAGTTAATTCCTTAAGACCACCAGCCCAATGAGTGTGGTGGCGATACATTTTTTCTTTTAGTTTACTACCCGTGACTTGAATTTTGTCAGCATTGATAGCAACAACGTAATCACCATCATCACGATGATAAGAAAAAGTTGGCTTGTCTTTACCAATAAGGATTTGAGCAATTTGAGTACAAATTCGACCTAAAGTTTGATCTTGAAGATCAATAAGATGCCAGGATCGATTGACTTGATTACCTTTGATTACTGTAGTTTTCATTATTTAGTCTCCTTTTTTTCAGCTTTCTTAACAGTTTTTTTAGCAACTGATTTTTTAGAAACAGCCTTTTTGTCGGCTTTTTCTTCGACTTTTTTGGCTTTAGATTTTTCAAATTTTACTGGTTTAACAAAACTGAGTTTGACGATAAGAGCATCATCACCAAAACGACGTTTGATACGAGTAATTTGAGTAAAATTACTAGATTGTTGACCAAAAGTTTCTTTGAACTTAGCAACAGCATTATTAACCCAAGTTTGATCTTGAAGATAACGGAAGAGTTCTCTTTTGGCAATTAATTCTGGTTTAGTAATAATAGTGTTAGCTAATGATTCGATAAGAGAAACAAGAGCTTGAGCCTTGGCTTCGGTAGTTTGAATAGCACCATGAATGAACATAGATCTAGTCTGAGCATTGAACAAAGACTTACGTTCGTTGTAGTTTCTACCTAATTTTTTTCCAAAAATACGATGTTTCATAAAAGCAGAAGGGGGTTGGGTTTATTTCCAGGTAAAACCTCTTTCCTTTAACCAAGAATCAATAACTTTAAGTGATTTTTCACCAACATTTTTAGCTTTACTGACATCAGCACGTCCAGCTTTAGTTAAAGCATCGATGGTAGGATAACCAGCTTTTTTAAGAGCATTGGTAACTCGGAGAGGAAGTTCAATTTCTTCAACAGAAATATCACTACCTTGAGGACCAACTGAAGTGTTAATAGTAATAACTTCTTCTTCGAATTCTTTTGGATCAGCAATTTGACCGAAAGAGTTGATTAAATCTTTAGCAGCCATTTTGAGAGCATAAAGAGGATCAATGGAACCATCAGTCCAGATTTCCATAGTAAGTTTGTCGTAATCGGATTTTTTACCTAAACGAGTAGGCTCGACGGTGTAATTAGCTTTAAGAACCGGAGTGAAGGTAGCATCAAGAATGATTTCACCAACAACATCGGTTTTTTGTTCCTTGGCCATAGTGTAACCAACTCCCCTTTCGACAGTAAGTTCGATAGACAATTTTGACTTAGCATCAGAGAGAGTAGCAATAACTTGATCAGGATTGCTAACTTTACATAAATCATTATCGATGATATCAGCAGCAGTAACTATACCTGGACCTTTTTTCTCGAGCTTGAGAACGATTGGTTCTTCTTTGGAATAATTGAACTTTACCTTTTTGAGATTTAAAGATACTTCAACCAAATCTTCTTTAACTCCAGGGAGAGTGGTAAAAAGATGATTAGCACCATCAACTCGAATACGAGTGATAGCAGCACCTGGGATGGTGATTAATAAAACCCGACGCAAACTATTACCGAGAGTGTGACCAAAACCACCAACTAGCGGACTAAGTTCAAACTTACCGTGTTTTTCGGTAGATTTGATTGTTTTGACATTGAACTTATTAGTTTCAATCATGGAGTTCTCCTTTTTTATCTTGAATAATATTCAATTATTAAATTGATGTCGATATCATTACCGATTTCCTCTTTGAGAGGTTCAGAAATGATTTTGACAGTAAGATCTTTTTTGTTGAGGTCGAGCCAGCTTTTGGTTTTAAAGTCAGCCTCTGAACCTGGAATAGTACCGATTTTATCAACTATTGTCGAGTCTAAAGCAACAACGTCTTTAATTTTGACTTGGTAAGAAGGAATATCCATAACTTTACCATTAACTAAAACGTGCCCGTGACTAATAAGTTGTTTGGCAGAGCAACGTGACAAAGAAAGACCGGAAATAGATAGAACATTATCGAGTCTTTTTTCGAGAAGATTAAGTAAGTTATCACCGACTAAACCTTTGAGGGTTTTGGCACGAAGATAATAATTTTTGAATTGAGTTTCTTGAACACCATAAATACGTTTGGCTTTTTGTTTGGCTCGAAGCTGAATACCGTAATCAGTAGGTTTACTACCGGCTTTAGCACCGTGCATACCTGGTTTAACAGCACCTTTTCTTTCGATAGGACACTTGGCTGAATAACAACGAGTTCCTTTGAGGTATAGTTTGGTACCAGCGCTTCGACAAAGTCGGCATTTGGCATCTAATGTAACTCTAGACATATTTTAGTTTATTAGTTGATTAGTAAATTAGTTAATAGTTTAAATTAAACACGTCGTTGTTTTGGTGGACGTGGCCCATTGTGTGGAATGGGGGTGATATCGGCAATTTTGTCGACATCAAAATCTCTTTTGGTTCGAAGAAAACGGAGGGTGGCATCACGACCGACACCAGGTCCCTTAAGGTAAACCTCAAGTTTTTTAACGCCATGTTTTTTAGCTTCTTCCAAAGCTTTTTCAATGGCAGTAGTAGCGGCATATGGAGTAGATTTACGAGAGCCTTTGAAACCGCAGTTTCCAGCACTTGACCAAGTAAGAACTTTCCCTTTAGTATCGGTAACGCTAACTATAGTATTATTGAAAGTTGATTGAACATAAAGTCGGCCTTCGGCAATATTCTTGAAGACTTTCTTTTTGACAACAGTATTTTTTGGAGTTTGTTTAGTTTCTGCCATAATTTATTATTTGTTGGAATTAGTAGAGGCAGCCTTTTGTTGGGTTTCAATTTTTGCCCAGGCTTCTTTGGTAAGAGAACCGACAGTCTTCTTTTTACCTTTGCGAGTACGAGCATTGGTTTTGGTACGTTGACCATGACAAGGGAGACTAACGATATGACGAATACCACGATAAGCTTTGATAGCTTTTAAACGATCAATATTTTCACGGATTTCTTTTTTAAGGTCACCTTCAATTTTGAAAGATTCGAGAGATTTCATCAAAACAGCAACTTCATCACGAGTCAGATCTTTGATACGAGTATTTAAATTAATATTGGACATAGCAGCTAACTTTTTGACGTTAGTTTTGCCAATGCCGAAAAAACGAGTCAAGCCGATTTCGGCTCTTTCGTGATCTGGAATTTCAACACCAAGAATTCTCATATTAATTTAACCTTGTTTTTGGTTATGTCTTTTTGTAGAACAAATAATACGTCGAACACCGCGGCGAATGACCACCTTGCAGTTTCGACAACGACGTTTGATACTAGATTTTACTTTCATAGAAATAGACTTGGATATTGTAACCTAAAATCGGCACAATATCAAAGAGTAAATTTAATTTAACCTCGATAAACTATTCTGC
>JAHBAQ020000026.1 GCA_018500045.2 Candidatus Shapirobacteria bacterium
AGATCTAAATGTCCGAGAAAATAACCGTTTAAAAAATTTGATTTTGGAGCGAGTTTATAAAGTCCAGTGAAATAAGAAAATGATCTCCAAGGCGTAGGAAACCCTCGGTGACATTCAGGTTGCATTTGGCCGGTTTTAACTAATTTAATATAACAGGTAGCAGCATCAGCACTGGAGTTAGTTTCAAAAAAATCAATCATAGTCTTAAAAGTATTTTTCTCAACTAAAGTGTCAGGGTTGAGAAATAGAACATATTTGCTTTTTGGATCAGATATTTTTAAGCCCTGGTTGTTACCGGCAGCAAAGCCACGGTTGTCGTTTAAAATTAAGAATTTAGTATTAGGGCAATTAATTTCACGGGCTAAATTGATGCTTTGATCGGTAGAACAATTGTCGGTAATAATAATTTCGATTTGATAGTCACCTAATTCTGATTGAGAGATACTTTCAAGACATTTTTGCAGATAATCCCCTGAATTGTAATTTAGAATGATAACGGATAAATCAATGTGATTAGTCATTGGTAATTTTTTGATAAATTTGGTTTAAACCGTTAACACTGTTTTGATAAGAGTATTTACTGGCAATAAGTTTATGAGCGGCTTCTCCCATAGTGATTCTTTTTTTATTGTCTTTTAAGAGGTTGATAGTATTTTTACCTATATCTTGATAATTACAAACAATAGATTCTTTAAAATTTTCGATTTTGATGCCGCCCATACCTTCGGGAGTAGTAACTATGGGCAGTCGACAGGCCATGGCTTCGAGGAATTTATTTCGAGTACCGCCACCGCTTCCCATTGGAGCCAGAAGTAACCAGCAGTATTGGTAGTAGTACATAGGATCGTGGGCTTGACCGTCAAAATCAGCTTCCTCGACAATAATATCATCGGACCTATAATGGCTATAATAATCGGGAGCGTGGCGACCGATAATGTAAAGTTTACAGTCCGGTATGGTTTTTTTGATTTCTGGCCAGGAATCTTTGATAATCATTTCAACAGATTCTCTGTTTTGCATCCATTTCATATTGGAGACTCCAAAAAGAACTGAGGGAAATTTACTTTTTGGGGTTTTTGGGTTTGATTCAAAAAACTTATTATCAACACCATTTTGAAAAAGTTCAATATCGGTTCTGCCGGTAACTTTGGAAATTAATTCTCTGTCTTCTTCAGCAAAAGCAACTACGGTTCGGGTGTTTTTCCAATAATAAGTTTCCCAAAATTTTAACTTTAGAACATCAACCCAAAGCAAAGGTCGGAGTAGTTTTTTCCAACCAGTAATGGTTTCGACGTAGTGTTTATAAACATTGTATTCAACGGTTAAATCAACCAAAACAATAGGAACTTTGGTTTTTGGTATGTTGGGCATAGGATAAAAACAATCACAATGAATTAGGTCAAATTTGTCTGTTTCGAGTTCTTGTTTTATGGCCTGGCGGAAATTTTTATTGATATGTTTAACCACTAAAAAAGGATATTGACTGAATCCGGTAAGAAAAACTTTTTTTGGGTCCCAAGTTTTACCACGTTTGACAACAATGACTTTTTTGCAGAACTGCTGAACATCACTTAAACCTTCTTCGTCAGGACTGAGACAAATAAGAGTGATATCGTTATCTGGAGAGAGATATTTTATGGAATAAAAGGAACTATTTTGTCCGCCTGATTGAGAAAGTCTAGGAATGTACGGGGTAATCATTAAAATTTTTCGTTTATGTTTTTTCATTGTTCTTTATTCTTAATATTTAATGATTGGTGGTATAGAGCCATTATAATCCAAAAGAAATAAGCGACTTTAGAAGCTTCAAAAACGTCAATAAAAGTAGCATTAGCTAGCATAGTTAACATACAGCCAAAAAAGATTATGGATATTAAATCGTAGTTATTAAATGATTTTTTGAAAAATAAAGGAAAACTTTTAATAATAAAGAAAATGAAAATTGAACCAAATGTAATTAAACCTAGTAAACCACTTTCACCTAAACATCGGAGATAATCGTTGTCGGTTGCAAGAGTAATAGAACCAAGACCGCTACCAATAAGTAGGTTTTTTTTCCAGGCATTGATAGCTCTGGGCCATTCGGCGTTGAAACGAATTTCGCCGGACCTGGCTACTCCAACGTCAGCATCGACTATAGGATACTCTTCTGCTTGATGCCTAACTACAGTGGGTGTAGGTTTTTTAACCTCTCCGGAAGTAACAGTTGAAGGAGTTGAAGAAGTTGCGGTTGGTATGGCTGTTGGTGCGAGTGTGGGTTGAGGATTTGGTTGATTTTGGGTAGAAAAAAATTGATTTTTAAGGGCTGGAATAGTGGCAATAATACGTTGATTAAGATCATCAGAATTAAAAATACTAAAAGTAACTAGTCCAGCAACCGGAATGATCCACCAGTATTTTTTGAGGAGGAAAAGAGTCACACAGGCTCCTCCAAGAAAAGCAAAAATAGAAATTCTTGAGGCGGTTAAGGTGAGTATTTGATATGAGGGTATCCAGACGAGAAAACTAAAAATTTTTGTAAAGATATTTTTACTGGTGATGGCTACGGCCAGGATAATCACCAAAGCAAGACTCATAAATGCAGCTAAGTCGTAATGTCCGGCAAAAGTAGAGCTAATTCTGGTCCAAATATTCATTTGAATTAGTTGACCTTTGGAAAATTCAGAATTCATAGTGGAAATAACCGGAAATTGAAGATATTTTTGACCATAACCATAAAATGAAACTAGGGCAGTGGAAACAAGAAAAAAAATGTACAAAAAACGGAAATCTTTAATAGATTTAATAGCTTCAAGACAAATAAAAAATAGCGATATGTACTCAAAACGACGGAATAAATGAAGAATGAGAATATTGGTGAGTTCTGTTTGATAAATTAAATAAGCATTAATAAAGCTAACGATTATAGCTAGGAAGTAAATTAAAACTAATCGGGTAATTTTTACTTTAAATATCGGAAATTTATTTTTTATTTGATAAATGAGCCAGATAATGGCGGCAATAGCGACAACAATATCATCTAAACGGATAGCCACATAGGTGTCAGAGACACTGAATAGTGGAAATTTTGGATAGAGAGGTATAAAAACCAATAAAATGCCTAGAATTGGTCTAAAGATGTTGAATTTTATATTTTTGAACATGCTTGGAGATAGAGGGGGGAAAAATGAATAATACTTCTGATGAAAGCATTGATTTTTAGCATAAACCTGACGATCGGATATTGCCATTGGGGACGGTGTTTTTTGAAAAATGACAAGATCCCCCGGTATTCATTAAGAATAGGATCGAGTCGACTGGTAGCCGAGGCACCGCCAAGATGAATAATTTGAGGTCCGACTAGGTACCAAACTTGATTGTTTGGGGTCGTTTTGGAAATACGATAAGCAAGTTCAACCTCTTCGCCGTACATAAAATAACTTTCGTCAAAACCGTCAATTTTATCTAGTAATGGTTTTCGGGTTAAGAAAAAAGCACCGGTAACCCAATCTTGTGGATGATCAGTAAGGTAAAATTTATCTTTGGTATAAAAGGTGGGAGTGTGGGGGTGTAATGGTTTGATTATTTTATTAATAAAAGGAAGATCATCAAGGTTAAGTGACCAAGTGATGACGTTGGTCAATGTAGGGAAAAATCCACCAGAGGCTTGAATAGTTTTGTCTCGGTTTAAAAGTTGAGCAGTACAGGTTGATGATTCTGGATGAGAACAAAGCCAGTCAAGAGCTTGGCTAATAGCCGAATGAAGAATGATAGTATCGGAGTTTAAAAGAAGGATGTAATTACCTTGAGCAATTTTGATACCTTGATTATTAGCCTTGCCAAATCCCCCATTAAAGTCGTTGGTGATGATTATAAACCGACAATTATTTAGTTTTAATGAATTTTTGAATTTTTCGATTTTTTTAACGCTGTCGTCGTGAGAGTTATTGTCAACAATAATGATTTCGAAGGGAATTTGATGAAGACCTTTGTCTTTGATCACAGAATTAAGACAATCAATGGTAATATCGGCTGTGTTATAGGAAATAATGATTATTGATAAAAGTGGTTTCATTGTTTCTTGATAAAAGATTTAAAGACGAATAAAGTAGTAATAAAACTAATTTCAGTGGCAAAAAAGGCAATAAATCTTTTAGGTAGAGTTGTAGGAAAACGTCGAATGGTAATTTTAGCTTTGTATTCTTTGTCTTGATAAATGAGTTTATTTTTACTGCGGCTTTCCGGTTTAGTAAAAACATCGTTTTCCCATTCGAAACCATTAATATAGATTGATTCTTTGAAAGGTAAGACGAATTCTTCTAGATAATAACTTTGAATTGTATTAACAATAATTTCTTTAGACTTTTCCGGAGGATGGTTTAAATTAATACGGAATGGACCCGAATAATAGGCTTTGTAGAAATTCATAACTTCGGTTCGGGTCATATTGGTGTAGTAAGCGGAAACGTTGCTAATTTGGGTAGTATCTCCAGGTAAATTTGATTTAGCACTATTGGGAAGATCGGGTAAATTTGGGGTAGGAGAAATCAAATAAAAACCAGTAAAAATATTGAAAATGATAATGATGGAGATTAAGATTTTTTTGGTCATTGAAAAAGCATAGCTCGACCAAGACGGTAGTCGGGGTTTTTAATTTGACGATCGGAGATCTTTTTGGCTGGTACTCCACCCCAAATTTCAAAATCGGGAATATCTTTAGTAACAATGGCTCCAGCGGCAACGACAGCTCCTTGGCCAATTTTTACTCCGGGTAAAATAATTGCTCGAGGACCAATAAACACATAATCTCCTATTTCGACGGGGCCAAAAGAATTACCGTAATCGTCGGAGTTAATATTGTGTTCATCATTGTAAATTAAAACCTGACTGGCAATACCAACGTGGCTGCCAATTTTTAGCGGGGCACGACCATCCATAAAACAATGATCACCAATGATAGTGTCGTGGCCGATAGTAATGTTACTTGGGTTAAAAAAGCACGCTCCAATATGAATGGTGGAGCTCCAAGGCATATTGATTCCAGAAATTAGGTAGAAAAATTTTCTGACGAAATGAAGCGGGATAAATCCAACAAAACGAAGGATCATAAGCCAAAATTCAAGACAAATAGTTGTGAGGCGATTGATGATTTTTTTGATTATTTCTGTAACTCCAAGTGACTTGCCGTTTCTATCTTTCATACTGTAAGTTTATCAAGTTTATAAAGTTTATAAAGTCATAAAGATTATTTATCCCGATAAATCGGGATCGTGTAAATAGGCAAAATTTGTTATTTCATTCCAAATTTAGACCTATTTAAACGAATTTTTTGAAAAACTTGCAAGACTGATTTGGCGGTGGAATCCCAAGAAAATTTATCGGCCTGTGTTATGCCTAATTTAGATAATTCTTGCCTAATTTTGGGGTTTTTAATTTCTATCATTTTTTGACAAAGATCATTAGTATCGGATGGATTGATAAATAAACCGCAATTCTGAACAACTTCGCGGAACGGTGGAATATCAGAAACTATGACTGGGGTACCGACTTTCATTGATTCAATAGCGGGAATACCAAATCCTTCGTAGGTGCTAGGTAAAACCGAAGCAACAGCATTTTGGTAAAGAGTCCATTTTTGATTTTCGGTAACAAAGTCAGTAAAAACAACGTGTTCTTCGATTTGATATTTCTTGACGGTGGCAAAAATTTCTTCGAATAACCAGCCTTTTTTGCCGGCAATAACTAGTTTTGGAGGAAACGCTTCCCCAACCTTTCTACCCTCTCCGGGGTATCTATGGACCTTGACAGGGCAGGGAGTTATTTTATATTTTTCTAGAAATAATGAATATGATTCGATGAGGAATGGGATGTTTTTGTTGGGCTTGAGAGTACCTAAATAGAGGTAATAGTTATTAGGTTGTAAGTTGTAAGAAGACAAAATATCTTGTTGGGTTTTTGAGTCAATTTTTGGTGGGGTGTCGACACCGTTGTAGGCAATATGAATTTTGTTGGGATTTATATTGTAAGTTTTGATGATTTCATTTTGGGAAAACTGAGAAACGGTGATGATTTGAGACGATTTTTTGAGTGATTCTTTGGTCCAGTTAATAAGTTGGTAAAGATCTTTTTTGGTAAATTGGTTTTGAAATTGTAGATAACCGATGTCGTGAATTGTAGGAATAGTAGGAAAAGGTGAAATAGAAGGAGAATAATGACTGGGAGAAAAAAATAAATTGAGTTTTTCTTTTTGAGTGTAGAGGTGAAATGGTAAGGCGATTCTAGTCCAAAGTTTTGCTGGACCAAAAACTTTATATTGCCAATTTTTTCGTGGTTTGGGTAAATCGGACAGAGGTTCTTCTTTAAGATAAATATAGTAGGTATTTTTATTATCTAATTGATAGAGATGCCAAAGAAGTTTAAAAGCATATTGTCCTACTCCAACTTTATTGGGAATATTGGCTTCATTACCATCAATACCGATAATCATTTTAGTTTTTAGATCGTTAGAGCTTTAGATCTTTAGTGAGTTGTAAATTTGTAAAGTTTGTTGGGCGGTTTTGATCCAAGAGAATTGTTGGGCAGTTTCAAGACCCTTTTTACCAAGTTGTTGACGGAGTTTTTGCGATTGAACCATTTTTTCGATGGCTTTACTAATTTCATCGACTGAGGTTGGGTCGACTAAAATAGAGCAATCTTGGGCAATTTCTTTGAGAGAAGAATTATTACTAGTGATGACCGGTATACCAACTTTGAGTGATTTGATAATAGGTAAACCGAAGCCTTCATAAAGTGATGGGTAAGCCAGACAAATAGCGCTAGCGTGGAGAGCGACCATATCTTTTTCTGGTATGAATCCAAGGATTTTAACATTAGGATTTTTGGTAGAAATATCATTTCCCCAACCGTATTTTCCAGTAATAGCCAATTCGGTTTTGGTTTTGGGGTATTTCTGTTTGAACTTTAGAAAAGCCTCGATAAGGCGGCTGAGATTTTTTCTGGGTTCTCTGGTACCTTGAGCCAAAATAAAATTTTCTAGACCATACTGTTTTTTAATGACATCTTTTTTCTTTTGTTGTAATTTCGGTGATAATTTTAAAAATTCACCATATTTATTTTCGGCAGCTTCATAAATGACGGTGATTTTTTGAATATCAATTTTAGGGAAGAGTTTAATTAAATCTGATTTGGTATTTTGGGAAACACAAATGAAACAAAAACATTTTTTGACAGCCCAAAACATTTTTCGACGGTGGGCGTTAATGACCTTTGGATGATGCCATTCTGGATGTAAAAATGGAGTTAAATCGTGAACTGTGGTTATAGTTTTAGCAGATACAGTTGGTGGTTGAGTCCAATCTGAAGTGTGAAAGATATCGCATTTGCCAATCAAAAACTCTATCGGGATTAATCTTAATTGATTCCATAAAATTTGAAGTAAGGTTGGAGGTAAACGAAACTGATAAATAGAAACATTAGAATTAATAGATAAATCTTTGATCTCTTTTGGTAAAGGGAGTCTGAGTGAGGAATAAAAAAGTTTATAATGATTGGTTTTATCGGTTTTGACTAGGTTCCGAACTAGATTTAAAGTGTAATTACTAACACCGGTTTGGTAACTAACTGAAGAGACATCAATTCCAACTATCATAATTATTTAGTTGATTTTAACAGTTTTTGGGTTTGGTGGTATTTTTGACGCATTTTGGTTAAGTTTTTTAAAACATCGAAAAATATTTGAATCAGATCTTTGGGGATTAACCAAATTGATTTTATCCTATATATAGGAATACTTTTTTTGATAAGGCAAGATAGATTTCTGAGTCTTTCGATTGTTATGGGGAAAAAATTAGACCAGAATTCTTTGGCGGAGTAATTTTTGATGATGAGATAAAACCAGTTTCTGACATCCATTCGATAACGGAGATTGTTTATTGAATTGCTGGTACCACCACCAAGGTGGTAAGAAACGGCCTGAGGAATGTAAAGTGTTTGGTAACCAAACTGGTTAAGTCTGAAAGCAACATCAACATCTTCAAGATAAGCAAAAAAATCTGGGTCAAAATTGCCAATTTTTTGGAGAATTTCTTTTTGATAAACAATCAAAGCACCGGAACCGGCCCAAATAAAAAACCCTTCCCTTTCCCCTCCCTTGACAGGGCAGGGTTTTAACGAAGATTTTGAAAAAGGCTGATTATTTGAAATATTGAGGCATTTGCCGGAGGGGAAAAATTTTAAACCTTGGGATTCATATTTAGTGCCGTCTTTATTTAAAATAGTACCAAAATAACTGGCAATTTTTGGATTTTTATTTTCGGTTATAGATTTTAAAATTAATTTAAACCAATTTTCTTCTAGAGTCAGGTCGTTATTAATTAAGACTATATATTTGTACTGACTCTGTTGAATTCCTTGGTTGATGGCGTGGGCAAAACCTGAGTTGGTTGTTAGACGATAGATCTTAGATGCTAGATTAATTAATTTATTGT
The DNA here is from genome assembly GCA_018500045.2 of Candidatus Shapirobacteria bacterium. Taxonomy (GTDB): domain Bacteria; phylum Patescibacteriota; class Microgenomatia; order UBA12405; family UBA12405; genus WARW01. The sequence goes on from JAHBAQ020000026.1 coordinate 8,466, forward strand.
TTTGGAAGAATGTTTTTATTAGAAATAAACTATTATCAGTGGAACCGTTATCAACGATAATGATTTCGAATTTTGATTGAGGACATTTTTTGATAGCAGTTTGAAGAGACTGAAGACAATCAATAATAAATTTAGAGCCGTTGTAATTAGGAATAATAAGGGAAAGGTTTAAATGACTAGTCATTGAATTTAGGGATATCAACAGTATCGCCAATTTTTAGGTTTAACTTAAACGATTCATTAGCATTGAGTTCGATGACGTATTTAGATGGCTTAGAATTGATAAGGTAATCCTCTGAGTCGGTTTTTAGCGTGGTGATTATTTTTGTTACTTCTTTTTTGGAGTTTAACCAAATGATATCCAGTGGAATATGGGTGTCTTTCATCCAAAAGGGATAAGCACCTTCTTTTTCAAAAATAAAAAGCATACCGCAATTACTACATAATTCAGTTCTGTTTGAGAGACCGATTTGTCGGGATTCCTGGGTTTTGGCAACTTCTAAAAAATAACTTTTGTTTTTGATAAAAAGACTGAAATTGTCAGGGGTAATTATTCTTTTTGGTTTAAAAATGAAATAAAAGGAAATAATCAAAATAATGATGAATGAGATGATTGTGGCAAGGATGAGATGTTTTGTTGAATTTTTTTTCCGACTATGGGCCATGTATAGTTATTTTTAACATAATTATAACCATTTTGTCCTAGGAGTTGGCAAGTTTTTGGAGATTTAATTAATTTAAGAATTTTTTGTTGAAGATCTTTACTATTCTCGGTTTGAAAAACTAATCCTCCTGAAGTTTTTTTGACGATTTCCTGAAGTGGTGGGATATCAGAAACAATAACTGGTTTCTGTCTGGCCCAGGCTTCGATTATGACAAGACCAAAACTTTCTTGTTTTGAAGGTAAAACCAGAACATCACAATTATCGATTAATTGTTTGAGTTTTTTTTGGGGAAAGTTGAAAATAAATTTTATTTTTTCTTGAACTGATTTAGGTTGTTGATCGACAATGTTTTTAATTTGCGGGTAGTAAAGAGTTTTTTGGCCGGCGATGATTAATGAGATGTTGGGTCTTAGATGATAGATTTCGGAAAAAGAGTTAATAAGGGTGTCGACGCCCTTGTGGGCGGAAAGAGAACCGATAAATAAGATATTAGATCTTAGATGTTGGATATTAGATTTTTTCTTTTTTGATTTTTTAACGAGAAAGTTTTTATCGATGCCGTTGCCGGCGAGGATAATTTTTTGAGGATTAATATTTAATTTTTTGATAAAAAAATCTGTTTCGTATTGGGTTAGGGTCCATAAATAATCTGCTTGTTGAAGAGTTTTAATAAGGGGTTTTTGAAAAAAGTCCTGATCAGTTTGATGGAAAGAAGTATTAATTAAGATTTTGGATGATAGTTGACAGATTTTAGATAATTTTTTGAAAAAGTTGGCATAGAGGATGATGGTAGTGGGAAGTGGACCAGCAATGATTAAATCCGGTTTAAATTTAATTATTTTTGCAATGGTTTTGATAAAGGGAATTATTTTGAATATTGGACCTTTTTGAAGAACCTTTAATAAATTATAAAGATAAGAATTTTTTGGCAAGAATAAATTTATGAATTTTAATGGTCGACGGAGATGGTGATAAACAGGTAAGTAGATCTTAGATTTTAGATGATAGATCGTAGGTATTTTTTTATATTTTGATTTAGTAAAATCGTCGGTGCTGGAACAGTTAGAGGAAAGATAAAGAGTTTGATGATTTTGAGTTTCGAAATATTGGCCGATTTTGTAAATAACCCGTGATCCCCCATCGATTGCCGGCGGAAAAATATGACTGATTAAAAGGATTTTGGACATAAATAGATTTGTCTACATTATACGTGGTATGCTAAAGATTAGTTTATGTTGAAGAGAGTATTTGGGTCAAAAATATTAAAGTTTTGTTTTTCCCTGGTGTTGATTTACTTTGCCTTTAGAAAAATTGATATTGTTTCTTTGTTTCGACAATTAATGGGGATGAAGGCCTGGTTTTTATTACTAAATATTTTAGTAAGTTTCTTTTTAGTGGCATTAATTTCTTATCGATGGGCCTTGCTTTTAATTAAAAAACCAACTTTAAAAGATGTAATGGTTTTTGCTAAATCGAGTTTTGCGGCTTCGTTTTATGGTTTATTTTTCCCAACCGCGGCGGCTGGTGACATTTTGAAATGGATAATTATTGACGAAAAATACCCTGAAGTACCAAAAACAAAACTATTAGGTTCGGTAATTTTGGATAGATTGATTGGATTAACTATGTTTGTTTTTACTGGTACATCGATGTTGGTGCTAGCTAGGTTAAATGGAATGATTATGCCTTGGTTAATAGAATTAATTTTTGGTGGTTTGGCAGTTGGGTGTATTTTGTTTTACGTGGCTTTGGTATTTTTTGATCTGACTAAAATATGGCAAATAAAATGGTTAAATAAATTTCAACCTGTTTCTGAATTATTTTGTAGGAATAATGCAGGACAGATTTTTAGAGGGGCGGCGGTTTCTTTGTTGAGTGAAGTATTTTGGATTTTCCAAATGTGGTTTATTAGTTGGTATTTTGGTGCTGATTTATCGGTAATATCTATTTTTATTTATTTGCCGATAATATCAATGATATTAATATTGCCAATTTCTTTTGCTGGTTTCGGGGCTAGAGAACAACTTTATTTGTTTTTCTTTGTTGCGGTAGCAAGTTCGCCGGAAAGTGTTTTGTTGACATCAACTTTTTCTGGTGTTTTGGGTGTATTTATTTCTTTGCTTGGGGGTTTGGTTACTTTAACACCAGATTTTAAGGAAAGTGTTAAGAATAGTGATTTTCTTAAAAAGAAACAGAATAGTTGACAGCGTTGGCATTTTTGTTAAATTATTAGTTAGTTTGTCAAGAGTTTTTGGTTAACCAAAAACAGCAACCGAGTCCACTAATTGGTGAATCGCGGTGCTTTTTCTAGAAATAGAAAGACAAGCCTCTTTTATAAATTAATAGGAGGAAAAATGAATTATTCCCTTTTTACGTCGGAGTCGGTTTGTGCCGGTCATCCGGATAAGATTTGTGATCAGATTTCTGATGCAATACTAGATGCTGCTTTGGAAAATGATAAAAATGCCAGAGTGGCAGTGGAAACTTTAGTGACGACTGGTAAGGTAGTGGTGGCAGGTGAAGTGACTTGTAGGGCTGAGTTGGATTATAAAAATATAATTAGGAGAAAAATAAAAGAGTTGGGTTATACAAATTCAGTTTTGGATTTTGATGAAAACGCGGATATTGAAGTTTTGATTCATCAACAGTCAAAAGATATTGCGGTTGGAGTAGATAATGAAGGTGCTGGCGATCAAGGAATGATGTTTGGATATGCGTGTAATGAAACGCCTCAGTTAATGCCGTTACCAATAGTTTTATCTCACGAATTGTGTCAAAAAATGGATGAACTACAATTTGGTCAATTGAGTTATTTAAGACCAGATGGGAAAGCTGAAGTGGGAATAAGTTATAAAAACGGTAAACCGGTAAAAGTAGAAAAAATGGTTTTAGCCAAACCGTTTGATCCAGCAATGGACAATCAAAAAATTAAAACGGATTTGTACAATTTGGTGGTTTTGCCGGTTTTGGAAAAATATGACTTAAATAAATTGACCAAAGAAGATGTAATTTTTAATGGTACTGGAGAATGGGAGATTGGTGGTCCAGCCAGTGATACCGGAGTAACAGGAAGAAAAATAGTAGTGGATACTTATGGTGGAATGGGGCGAATTGGTGGCGGATGTTTTTCGGGAAAAGATCCAACCAAAGTTGATAGAAGTGCAGCTTACGCAGCTAGGTTTTTGGCGAAAAATATTGTGGCTAAAGGTTTTGCTGATAGGTGTGAGGTTCAGTTGGCTTATGTTATTGGTCAAAAAGATCCGATAATAAAATCGATTGAAACTTTTGGAACAGAAAAACAAGAAATAAAAATAATTGAAGATTTTGTCTGGAGTTTGATGGATTTGTCGGTTAAAGGAATTATTGAAAAGTTTAATTTAAGACGGCCAATATATCAAAAAACAGCTAGATACGGGCATTTTGGGGATAATGAGTATCCGTGGGAGAAAATCTCTTAAACCCTTTCCCTTGACAGGGCAGGGTGCTAATTTTTGATGATAAAATCTAATTAACTTAAATTATTTATTAACTATTAGCTAATAGCTATTTACTAAAATATGATTTTAATTGTTGGTGGTGCTGGTTACATTGGTTCACATATTAATAAAGAATTAAATAAGGAAGGTTTTGAAACGGTGGTGTTTGATAATTTATATTCCGGTAAAAAAGAATTGGTAAAATGGGGTGAATTTTTTGAGGGTGATTTGGGGAAGATCGAGAGTATTAGGGAAGTTTTTAAAAAATATAAAATTGAAGCGGTACTGCATTTTGCGGCTTACAAGGCAGTGGGCGAATCAGTAACTGATCCGCAAAAATATTATAAAAATAATGTGGCCAATACTTTGAATTTGTTTGAAGTGATGAAAGAAAATGGGGTCAACAAATTCATTTTTTCGTCATCAGCGGCGACTTTCGGTGAGCCAAAGTATATTCCAATTGACGAAAAACACCCACAAAATCCAATTAATCCTTATGGTGAAACTAAATTAATAGTGGAACATATAATAAGGGATTACGATAAGGCTTATGGAATGAAGTATGTAGCTTTACGATATTTCAATGCTTGTGGGGCAGATTTGGAAGCTGATGTGGGTGAGTGGCCAGGGAGTAGCTCAAATTTAATTCCGTTAGTTTTGGATGCGGCTATTGGCCGACGTGAAGATATAAAAGTTTTCGGAACCGATTATGAAACTCCGGACGGGACGTGTGTTAGGGATTATATCCATGTAACTGATTTGGCCACAGCTCATGTATTGGCATTAAAATATTTGTTGGATGGTAAGGAAAGCCAGTGTTTTAATTTGGGTAATGGTAAGGGTTTCTCGGTAAAAGAAGTGATAGATATGGCCAAAAAAATTACCGGGATAGATTTTAAAGTTACTGAAGTAGAGCGTCGGGCTGGTGATCCGCCTGAGTTGGTAGCTGATTCAAAACTAGCAAGAGAAATTTTGAAATGGGAACCGCGATATGCTGATTTAGAGACGATTGTTTCCAGTGCGTGGAAATGGCACCAAAAAGTTTGTCAAATAATTAAGTAAATGAAAATAGAAAATATTGGTATTGAGCAGTTACCCCAGCCACCAAAGTTTAGAAAGATGATAGGTCCTAGTTTTATATTGCTGGGGATGGGTTTGGGAAGTGGTGAATTGATAATGTGGCCTTATTTAGCGGCTAATTATGGTTTAGGAATAATTTGGGCAGCGGTGATCGGAATAACTTTTCAATTTTTTATTAATATGGAAATTGAAAGGTACACTTTAGTTAACGGAGAAAGTGTCTTCGTGGGTTTGGCGAGAAAATTAAAGTGGCTGTCCCCTATTTGGTTTATATTATCAACAATAATTCCTTGGATGTGGCCAGGAATAATTTTATCCTCGGCAATAATTTTGGCTAACTCGATTGGTTTTTTAAACTCAAAATTATTAGCTGTAGGAATGTTATTGTTAATTGGTTTAATTTTGAGTTTTGGAAAAGTGGTTTATAAAACACAGGAACATTTTCAAAAATGGCTAATATTTTTAGGAGTACCGTTTATTTTACTTTTGACATTTTGGTTGGCTGAGGGAAGTGATTGGAAAATTTTAGCTGATGGTTTAACTGGTAGAGGTGATGGATTTTGGTGGATACCTGGTGGTTTATCAATAATGACCTTTTTAGGGGCTTTTGCTTATTCTGGTGCCGGGGGAAATCTAAATTTAGCTCAGTCTTTTTATATTCGAGAAAAAGATTATGGTATGGGAAAATATGGTGGAAAAATAACCAGTTTATTGAGAAAAAAGACAAACGATTTTCCTTTGGAAGGGAAAACATTTGTAGTTAATCAGGAAACTTTAATAATTTTTAAAGATTGGTGGCGAAAAATTAATTTTGAACACGCTTTAGTTTTTTGGTTGACTGGGGCAGTGACAATAGTTTTGTTGAGTTTATTATCTTTTGCAACGGTTTATCATCAAACAGATGGAGTGATGGGAATAAATTTTTTGTTTAAAGAAGCTGAAGTTGTGGGTAATTTAATTTATCCACTGATTGGTCGAATATTTTTGTTGGTGGTGGCTTTAATGTTATTCTCGACACAAATGTCGGTGTTGGATGCGACCAGTAGAATTACTTCAGAAAATTTGGTGATATTAAATAAAAATAAATTTAATCCTAATAATTTGCCGAAATTTTATTTCGGATTCTTGTGGACACAGATTTTACTTGGAGTATTGATTGTGTTGCTAGGTTCAAAAGAACCGTGGCAATTAGTGGAGTTGAGTGCGTTTTTGAATGCGATTACAATGATGATTTATACCGGAGTAATTTTATGGTTAAATCAAACGTCATTAGCAAAAGAATTAAGGCCGAGTTGGTGGAGAAAATTAATTTTAATTTTCATAGTTTTGTTTTTTGCTGGATTTTCTATTTTGACTTTGGTGAAGTAGCAATTATAATGCTTCTATATGAAGAAAATAACTGTGATCGGTGTGGGTTATGTTGGATTAGTAACTGGGACTTGTTTGGCGGAAATGGGAAATGAGGTGATTGGGGTTGATATTGATCGGAAGCGAATTGACGATTTAAATCATGGGGTAATTCCTATTTATGAACAAGGTTTAGAGGAACTGGTTAAAGGAAATATTAAAAACGGAAGATTAACATTTACTACAGATGTCTCTGGTGCGGTCAGAGAGTCAGAAATAGTTTTTATTGCAGTAGGGACTCCACCGATGTTTGATGGGAGTGTAAATTTGGAATATGTGAGATCAGCGGCTAAGTCTGTTGGGGAGAATATGAATGGATATAAAGTGATTGTAAATAAATCGACGGTGCCAATTGGAACAGGTGATGTGGTATCCAGAATTATCGAAGAAAAATATAATGGTGAATTTGATGTAGTGTCAAATCCAGAGTTTCTAAGGGAAGGAACAGCGGTGAGTGATTTTATGAACCCTGATAGAGTGGTGATTGGAACATCTTCGACGAAAGCAGAGAAAATAATGTGTGATCTGTATAGTAATTTTGGGACGGAAAATATGGTAGTGACTGATGTTAAGACAGCAGAGATGATTAAATATGCATCGAATTCTTTTTTGGCGACAGAAATTTCGTTTATAAACTCAATTGCTAATTTGTGTGAAAAACTGGGAGCTGATGTAGAAAAAGTATCACAAGGGATGATGTTGGATAAAAGGATTGGCCAAAAGGCATTTTTACATGCGGGAGTGGGTTATGGTGGAAGTTGTTTCCCAAAGGATGTTAAAGGTTTAATTCAAATTGCTCAAGAAAATAATGTCAGGTTTGGTATATTGGAAGAAGTGGAAAATACTAATAATGCCCAAAAACAGTCATTATTAGGTAAAATCCAAAAATTAGTTGGTCAAGACTTACGGGGGAAAAATATTGTTTTGTGGGGTTTAGCTTTTAAACCACACACTGATGACGTGCGTGAAGCTCCAGCGTTGGTGGTAATTAAACAGCTTTTGGATCGCGGGGTTAATATCCGGGTTTTTGATCCAATTGCACAAAAACAAGCCGAAAAAATTTTGGGTGAGAGTGTGTTCTATGAAAGTAATTTGGAGGATTCGGTAAAAAATTCTGATTGTTTGGTGATATTGACTGAATGGCCAGAATTTAAAGTAGTGGACTTGGATAAAGTGAAAAAGAAGATGAATGAGGCTAATGTGGTTGATGGGAGAAATATTTTTGATCCGAACGAGATGAAGAAAAAAGGATTTAAGTATATTTCTGTTGGTAGGTAGTTTGGGATGCCGGAGGGTGATTTTGAGTTCACCCTCCGGCATACTTGTGGACTTATTCGGTGTGGTGGTTGGTCATGGTGAGAGAGGTCATCTTACGGGCAAATAAAAATAAGGGCAATCCAACAATGACGATTATTATGATGGAGACCCCAACTTCAATTATCCCGTGCATCAGATGGTACAAAGACTCTGTCATAAACGTCCTCCTTTTATTTGATACCACCAAAGCGTTGATTGATACTTTCGACCAACTTAATAAAACTGCTGTTTTCTTTGGTTTGAGCATTCTGCGCGAGTTTGAGGGCGATCTGTTTTTTATCATCGGCCATTTCTAGATCGATGACTGCTGATATAACATCACTCCTGAGTTGGTCATCGCAGGCTTTGGTGAAAAGCCGGGTGAGAACCAGAGTGGTGATTTCTCGCGTGTCTTGTGTGGTGATATCTGGATTTTTTAGCTTGCCGCATTCATCAACGAGGGCTTCTAAGCCATCATCCGGTCTGATTTGGCTGATTAAGCTGATGAGTTTGTCGGTCTCGTTGTTTACTTCTTCTTGAATACGAGTGGGTTTTTCCTTGAGTTGCTGAAGTTTTCTGGCTTTGAGGACCAGAAGAACTTCGCCGGTCAGGAAACAGATACCCAAACAAGATATGGCGCTTCCAGTGGAAAACAGTACCAGGTCAAGAGGAGACATATTGACACCCTCCTTATAACACACCGAGGTTTTAACGTACCAATAACTTATTGATTACTGTCTTTAGTAAAAACAAATTATTGGCGGATTGTATCATTATTTTTTGTATTTTCAAAATGTGGGCCGGCAGGTGATGATAATTGCAATCACCTGCCGGTAAAAAGTGATGGAATAACTCTCTGATGTGTCGGATTTATTCGACAAGTAAATTGTCGATTTGTCTAAGGTGTTTTATTATTTCTTTCGCGGCTCGATTTTCAGCGTGGCATTTTTCAAAAATGGAAATAAGGTATTTGAGTATTTGGTGTTTTTCCTTTACAGGGATTTTTGGGTCCTCGATTTTTTTGATTTGGTCGATTATCTGATTTGGTTTGGGGATGATGTCGTTGATCAGTGATTTTAAGTCGATTAATTCTTGGTGAATTTTTTTCTCTTGGATAATTCCAAGAAGCCAGATAACAAAAACCAATGGACTTAGAATAATAACCAATGATACTGAGACGAGAGGAATTTCCGTTGCTTGATGAAAAAAATTTTTGCCGAGTGACATTAAATCCCCTCCTTCAATCGTCGTTTATGAGAGTTATTTTTATCACTTTAAGGAACAATTTATTTTAAAACTGCATGCATAAATGCAGGGAAATAAATTAGTAGGTAATTTTAACATATAACCCTTTGGTGTTATGGTTTTTTTAGGATAAAATTGGCTTATGAATAAGTTTTTGAATAGATTTGGATTTTGGATTTCTTTGGTGGTTTGTGTGTTGATTTATTTGGCTTTGGCTTACAAAAATCCATTTAAGGATAATAATTTGATTTCGAATTTAGAACCACCACCAGATGTTTTTTATTATTCAGTGCCTGCTTGGAATTTGGTTCATGGAAATGCTTTTAAAATGATGGCTTTTGGTAAGGAAATTGGCCAATTGTCGACACCTATTTCTGTCTCTTATACACATCT
>JAHBAQ020000086.1 GCA_018500045.2 Candidatus Shapirobacteria bacterium
CTATAAAATAAATGAAGAGGCATGGCAGCTAAAGCAATAGCTGACCAAAAACCCGATTTGAGGTTGAGACAAAAAGTAACCAAAAAAAAGATTAAAAGAATATCAGCTATACCAACAATTGATGCTGGAAATCGATAAATTAAATCTGAAGTGCCGAAAAGATAATAAAAAATTCCAGTTACTTGGGGTATGATCAAACCGTGGGCAGAATACCGACCATAAGAAAAAATATTTTTTTGTTGATTATTAATAATCTGGAGAGCATTTAAGCCACCATCTCTGACTTGATCTCCAAGAGCAACAAAAGGAAAATCTTTGAGATAAATTAAGCGACTGACTAAAGCAAAAATAAAAACAATTGAAAGAGCGATCAAAAATTGCCGAGTAAAAAATTTTTTTGGGAAGTTAAAATTAATTAGTTTTGGAAGAGTTAAGATGAGACCGGAAATAAGGCAAAGTAAATAACAAATTAGAGAAATCCATTTATAATTAAAATCTTGATCGAAATAACTGATTAATAAAGAAACCGATCCAAAGAAGATGAAAAAAAATTTTGATTTGTTTGAACCAAATAATTCAACAGCCTTAATTCTGTTTATCATAAATCGGATGACGGGAGATATCTAAAATTTCTTGATAGTACTGCTGATTGTAAAACGAGGTTTTTTGATAAATTCTAATAGTCGGATGATCAAAAACAGACCAGGTTTCTTCGGCGTTTTCAGAATTTAAGAAAAGATAAGGTGGATTTTCGATTTTCTTGATTTCAGTAAAACCAAGTTGACCGGAAAACAAATTTTGATAATAAAGATTGGCAACAGGGAAATTGCTATTATTCCGATTTTTAAAAACGCGGCGGGAGGGGACAAAAATATAGTCGCTTTCTGATAATAATCGCGACAACTCATTGGTAGAGTCTGGGTCAGTTTCCAGCTTATAAAAGTCAAAATCTGTAACAGATAAATTTGATGGCAATAATGGTAGACCCATTACATTATTACTTTCGGAAAGAACATACGATCCGGCGGGGATATGATCAACGATCCATTCGGAAGCAGTAAAACGAGTATCTGGTTGAAAATATAATCTTAAAAATAATATTCCGGGAAGAATTGAAAGAATAATTAAACCACAGAAAAAAAATTTATTTTTAATAAAATCAAAGAGAAAGCAACTTAAGATTGGTAATATAAAAAAAATTGGGGAAATATACCTAGTCCATTTAGTATAGAGTTGCCCGTTGTAGAAAAAGATGACAGCAGAAGAGATTAATAAAATTTGCCAGTATTTATTTTGATATTTTTTGGTTTTAAAGATTAAAACTAGACCGATGAGTGAAATAACTGTAACAGGAATACCGTTAGTGTAGGGAAAAATATTTTTTATTTGGAATAAATATGGAGTGGTGTTTAAAAACTGGTCAGTATAAAAGATTTTGTTTTTACCGGTTGAAAGCAAGACTTCATACTCAACCGAAGATTTAAAGTCGCTTTGATTAAAAATAAATTGAGGAGAAAAAATAATACTAAATAAAACTGTGGTTATGATAAACAGACCGGTGTTTTTGATAATATTTAGAAATTTCTTGTTGATAATGAGATTGAGAAGAAGACTTAAGAAAATTGGACCAGTAAAAATCAGAGCAGAAATTTTAGTAGCAATACCAATGCCGCTAATTAATCCAGCTAAGAGAATATACTTGAAATTAGTTTTGTGGAGAATTTTAAAACTAATAAAAAGATTAAGAGTAAAAATAAGAATTAAAATCGATTCGTTGGTGCCAAAATGGGCTAATTGAATTAATCCAGGGGTAAAAATCATGGTGATCACCAATAAATATCGACTAATTTTATTTTTAAATAAATATTTTGAAATTTGATAAATAAAAAATACCGATAAACACGAAGCGATGGCAGAGATTGTTCTTAAAATAAAAATTGATTGCTCAAAATTGGGAGCGACAGGACCATTAAATCCGGGCAAATGTGCTATTAAACGATAGCTTAGAAAACCAACTATTAGAGGAAATTGACCATAGGCATAGTTAGACGGATTAATATTGTCCGGTTTCATGGTTGAAAGGGCTAAGGCGTCTCGATTCTCGTCCGGATGGAAGAAAAATCCATTTCCCCAATCAAGTTTAATGAACCTGGTTAGAATTAAGATGATGGATAGAAAAATGAAAACAGATATTCGAATCTGTTTTTTTTTAAATAACATAGATAATAGTGATCATCATTAGTCCCCAAAATAGGATGACTAAAAGCAAGGGAATATCAGTGGCGATGACCTTTTCTGGTCTTTCCCCTTCTTCCATTTCAAAAATAATTTGGCCATAACGCATAAGACCAAAAATAACCGGAAGTAGGGTGATCATATACCATTTTCGTCCTAAAGCTTTGGGAAAATTATCTAAAAGAAAGTTGTGAATTAGACCGTCAAAAATAATTGGTTCTTCAAAAAAAGTAAACATAGCATAAGCAATTAAAGTACAAACGGCAAACATAGTAGTGTAAAAATCGAGTAAAGTTTTGTCGTAACCAGCTAGGGAACTTCTGGTTTTGGTACCGGTATGACTGAATTCGGTACGACGTTTACCGCTAGCCAAAAATAGAGAAAGAAAAATGACAGCTAACATAATCCATACAGGCAAATGATAACCACTGGCCAATTCGCCGGCGTAGGCACGAATAATAAAGAAAAAAGCAATGCCAATAATATCAACAACCGCTTTCTTTTTGAGAATAAAAGAATAAAGATATTGAAGAATAATAAAAACTAAAGAAATGGTAAAAAATCCAGAACTTACACTTCTAGAGATTAGTAAACCTAGAATAAACAGAGATATTGCAACAAAAATAGCGGTTTTTTCCTCGACATCTCCGCGGGCGATAGGACGATTTTTTTTGGCTGGGTGAAGACGGTCTTTTTCGACATCAACCACATCGTTGATTAAATATGAAGATGATGAAAGTAAACAAAAAGTAATAAAAGCCCAGAGACTTTTTAAAAATATCGGGGTATTAAAAAGTTGACCATTTAAAATAACAGCCGCAAAAAGACTTAAATTCTTGATCCATTGAATTGGTCTTAAGGCTTCGAGAACAGCCATTATTTTGACTTGGCTTATTTTTAGCATAGGTTATGTTACCAGGAATCAGCTTTTTTTGTAATAAATAAGGGCGAAACTTAGAGCAATAAAAGCAGAAAATAAAAGCATAACTGTAGGTAGACTGTCGCCACTTCTGGGAACACCAGAGGAAGTACTTGGTTTTGTGACCGGAATAGGAGTGGCGGTTGGCTTAGGAGTAGAAGTGGGCGTGGAAATAATTTTAGTTGGAGTTAGTGTCGGTTTTTTGGTTGGAGTAATGGTTTTACTTGAAGATGAAGCAGAGAACGAGGTGTTTGATTCGGCAGCTAAAACTGTGAACTTACGCGTAATAATATTGTTTTTTTCGTCGGTGACAGTAATGGTATGTTCTCCCGGAGTAAGATCTTGTGGTGGCGACCAATTCCAACTACCGTCAGGGGCTACTTCAGCTTGGTCATTAATAGTGACCGGAGACTCGACTTTTATTTTTAGAGTTGATTTTGGTTGGCCAGTGCCAAAAAAATCAGGTCTTTTGGCGGATATTTCTTCGTTACTTTGTGGATTGGTAATATTTAATTGATAATCAGATTGAAGATCATAATTACCATCAAGACGACTTTGATCACTAACATTGTCAATTACTGGTGGTGGATTGAAGACATTTTCTCCGAGAATGATGTCTGGGACAGGATTATTATTTGAACTATTGCCAACTACTTCAGTTTGATTGTACTCAGGGGCAATGACAACAAAATTTTCTTCTGTATTAGATGGCGGACTAAACCAATCGTTGAGTGATTCACTAAAACTGGTTGATAAAGGGATATTCCAATTACCCGATGAAGTGACTAAGGCTGATAAGGGTGAGGCACCAGAAATATTAAGATAAATAATAGCCTCGGAAGCAGGAGACTTGTCCGGCTTAAAAACTCTACCCCAGGCTAAGTTGGAATTGGGTATGTCCCTATCGGGTTTTTTGGCAGTTTTGAACGTATATTCATCGGAGGTGTAATTGTTACCATCACTAATGACGGTGAATTGGTAAACCTTAGAATTTTCGAGATTATTAATTTCAAAATAGTGAACTGTTTTTTTATCCCGACTATCATTGGTAATTTGATTATTAATATTGACAGTGACGGAACAATCTGTGGAAGTGGTAAATGAGATTGAGGCTGAGTTGTGAGTAATATTGGTTACCTGAGGATTGATTGGTTCACATGTACCACTGGCCCGACTTGATGTGTTGGTGGTTCTTTGACTAAGGCTAACACCAAGAAAGGTGGTACCTAATAACAAAACCAATCCTAAGATAGTAGGAATTTTCTTTTCGTTTCTCATAAAGATTATTCCGAAATGGCTGGTTTAATTTTTGATGAAACACTAGATTCTGATTGATTTTTGACAGGTGACGGACTAACAGTTTGAGTGTCAATAATAAAATTAATTTCTCCGGAATTAATTATTTCTGGACGATTTTGTATTTCCTGAATAATACTGGTATCGAGATTAGAGTCTATTTTATTTAATAACTGACTAGTATCAATGTTTTGACTTGGTCCTATAAGGTTGGCATAACTTTTTTGGACGATTAAGACGAAGCCGGTAATGGTGGTAAAAATAGCTATAAATATAAAATAAAGAGAGATTTTGTTTTTGTTCATTATTTTTGAGGGAGATAAAAAAGGTTGGCGCTAACATTTAAACTTAATTGATTGCTCAAAGAAGAACCATCTAAACTGGTTTGACTAATTGTAATGTTGTCAATATTTATAAGTCTTCGAGTATTGGCTAATTTTTCGATACAACTAATAATTGGTAAATAAGATCCAACAGTGGTGAAGTTAAGTTGAAAAGTATTTGTTTTGTCGGCATTATCGTTGTTTTCCCCCAACATAAAACCAAGTTGTTTGATAGGAGTAGAGACTTCTTTTGACACGGAAGAAATAGTAGCTGCTGACTGATAAAAATTGGGGTTGGTGGGATAGCTTGACTCTAAAACCGAATAATCCTCCTGGATTTGGGCAAATGAATCCTGAGCTTTCATAATACTACTAATTTTAGTTGACATAGCGGCAGAAATAGTTTCTTTGGATTTTATTTCCCCAATCAAAGAAGAAATAGCTGAAGCTGTAGGCATAATAGCAAAAAACAAAAAGATAGCGACTAGAAAAAAAGTCGAGGCAATTTCTAGATATCTCAGAAACCGCCTATTTTCTGACTGGAGGCGGATGTATCGATAAAGAGGTTGAAGCCTGAACCAACTAGTTTGCTCGATCATGTTTTTTTGGCTAAATTTTTAAAGATAACCGACAGTGAGATGGTGTAGTTATTTTCTTTTGGTTTTTTTTCAATTTGGTTTATTTTGACATTCTCAATGTCTGAATTGGACATTAGGTTGGAAATGAAATCAATCACCGAATCTTCAGAAAAGGCAGTTATATTAGCGTTGGCATTAATTTTTTTGGTAATAGGATTTACTAAAATAGATAAATCTTGATAAATTAAACCTTGGGGAGTACTGCTGACAAGTGAATTAATTTTGGAACTATAATCTTGGGTTTGACTATAGGAACTCTTGATAAAAGTAAGTCTTTTTTGGAGGGATAAAAATTCAGACTCAAACTCTTGGGTACTTTCAAGAATTGCCTGTTTTTGGCGAATTAAATCAGAAAGGTCAGAGTTTTTTCTATCAAGCCAAAACCTGGATAAGAAAGCAGAAATAACAATTAATTCTGTCAAAGTCATTACCCAACGACCAACAGTGGTAGCCCATTTGATAAATCTGGCGTTAAATGAATTTGGATTATCCGAATCCGGCAAAAGGGAAAGCTCTTTTTTGATAGCCATATATTCAGTATATATGACTAAGTTGGGAAATTAAATACTTACAGAAATAAATTTAGTCAGGGAAATATTTAGACTAATTTGACGGGGTAATTTTGTAAAAGATTTTTTTTAAAAAATACTGGAACTTAAGAAAAAATTTATGATAATCTTTGAGTTCTTCGATATGAAGCCGATAAGCTGTAAAAAAGTAGGTGGTTGCACCTATTAAACTGGAAATAGAAAAAACGATAGCTAAAGGCAGAACTCGGGTAGTGTCAAGAATAAATAAGTCAAGGAATTTTAGACTTAACCAGCTAACTAATCCCATAATTAGCGAAGCAAAAAGCATTTGATTAACTTTTTTAAGAGTTTTGGTCCAATCAAAACCGTCAACAATTTTAATAAAAAAGTAAAATAAACCAACTAATTGGGTAATATTACCAATGCTGGAACTAATAGCTAGACCAACAACACCAAGGTTGGTGTAGTTGACCAAAATATAACTGGTAGCAATATTGGTGAATAAAGAAATAAAAGAAACTTTAAAAGGGATTTTGGTATTGTGAAGAGCGTAAAAGGCTCGGATTAAAATTTGGATAATAGCTTGACAAATAATGGCCGGAGTTAAAAAGGCTAAAATCCTGGCGGTAGTGAGAGTGGCTGACCAAGGAAATTCATGTGAACCAAATAATAAACGAACGATGGCTAATCTTTGAACTAAAATAATGACAGTGACTGGTAAAGCCAAGAAAAGACTTTGTAAAAGAATTTTATTAACGGTTTGACGGAAGTTATCCAGTTCATTTCGGGCGATGTTTTTGGATAACATAGGGAGGGAGGCTTGACCGACGGTAGTACCAAAAATACGACTAGGGAGATACATTAATTGCAAAGCTAAATTAAGAAGTGAGAGTGAACCAGCAGAAAGTGAGCTGGCGAAAAATAAGGTAACAGTGTTTTCAATTTCACCTAAACCAAGCGATAAACTACGAGGAATCATAAGACGAAAAACTTCTTTGACTTCGGTTAGTTTTGTATTTAAGAGTAAAGAATAATGGAATCCTTGACGGTGGACCGCTGGAATTTGAATAGCCATATGGAAAAATGCACCAATTACAGTGCCATAAACAACACCGTGAATACCAAAGGCCGGAGCTAGAGTAAAAATACCAATAATAATAAATAGGTTATAAACAATAGGAGAAAGTGCTGGGAGAATAAAAATTTGATTGACTTGAAGAATGGCGGTCAAAAAATTACTGATGAGAAAAAATATTTGAGCTAAAAGCAAAACTCTGGTTAATTCGACCATTAAATTTATTTGGTCACCAGTAAAACCAGAGGCAATAAGAGAATTGAGTGGTTTGGTAAAAATGAGAGCAATAAGAGCAGCAACAGAAAAAACAATAACTAAAATATTGATAACGTTTGAAGCAATTTGATAAGCCCGTTTTTCATCTTTTTGAAGGGCACTGGAAAAAACCGGAATAAAAGAAGCTGATAAAGCGCCGGTGACTAAAAGTTTAAAAATTAAGTCAGGAATTCGGAAAGCGGCATTGTAAGCGTCGAGGTCAGCAACACAACATTTAAAGAAAGCAGCATAAAGAAAACGACTACGAAGAAAACCTAATATGGCCGAAAGACCGAAGGTAACTGCCAAGACTAACGAGGCAGAAAGAATGGTGTGTTGTTTTTTTTGGCTTAAAAGACTGATATGTTCAGACAACTTCATATGTGTATTATAAATTCTTGTAAAAGATTGGTATATAGGATAGAATATCTGTCATGCCAATAAGTTTATCTGCAAAAAAGTCTTTAAGAAAGTCCTTGAAAAATAGCAGGGATAATGTTTTGTTTAAAACAAAACTAAAATTAACCGTCAAAAAATTCTTGGTTAAACCAACCAGCGATTCTTTAAAAGAAGTTTATTCTATTTTAGATAAAGCGGTTAAGAAGGGAATTTTTCATAAAAATAAAACTTCCAGACTTAAAGCTAATTACGCCAAGAAAGTCAAAAACGGAACTACTGCAACTAAAGCTGTAGTTAAAAAAGCAGTAAAGAAAACTAAAGCTGCTAAATCAAAATCTGCAAAAAAAATGTAATAGCCACAAAGTTTGGATTTTGTCCAAATAATGTGGCAGATAAAAGAGTACTGAAAAGTACTCTTTTTTGTTGGTAAAGCTTATAATTTTGATATACAGATGAAAAAATTTTTTATTACGACTCCAATTTATTACATTAATGATATCCCTCATATTGGTCACACTTGTACCACTGTGGCGGCAGATATTGCGGCTAGAACTCACAAGGCTTTGGGTGAAGAAGTATTCTTTTTGACGGGAACTGATGAGCATGGACAGAAAGTAGCTGAGTCAGCGGCAAAAGAAAATTTAAAACCGATTGATTATTGTGATAAGATTTCTCCCCGTTTTGAAGAGGCCTGGAAAAATTTAAATATCGGTTTTGATTTTTTTATTCGAACAACTAATCCAAATCATGAAAAAGTGGTAGCTGATTTGCTGCAAAAAATTTATGACAATGGCGATGCTTATAAAGATAAATACGAAGGTTGGTATTGTATTGGTTGTGAAAAGTTTTTAACAGAAACAGAAATGATCGATGGACACTGTCCTCTTCACCCGCCAGAAAAAACAGTCAAAAAGTCAGAAGAAAATTGGTTTTTTCGATTAAGTAAATACGTTCCAAAATTAATTGAATTAATTGAAAATGATGAAACTAATTATATTTTCCCCGAAGGTAAAAGATCGGAGATTTTGGCTAAATTAAAAGCTGGAGTCCGCGATATTTCCTTATCTCGAGAAAATGTCGAATGGGGGATTTGTGTGCCTTGGGATACTAAACAAACAGTCTATGTATGGTTTGATGCTTTAATTAATTATTATTCGGCAACTCAATTTGTTGAGGGTAGAAAAGATTTTTGGCCAGCCAGTGTTCATTTGATTGGTAAAGAAATTTTGTGGTTTCATACAGTAATTTGGCAGGCAATGTTGTTGTCGGCAGGATTTACTGTTGATCAATTACCAAAGAAAGTTTATATCCATAGTTTCTATATGATTGACGGACAAAAAATGTCCAAATCGTTGGGTAATGTTATCTCCCCTGGTCAATTGGTGGAATTGTTTGGAGTCGATGGAGCCAGATATTTAATTGCTCGGTCTTTCCCGACTGAAAATGATAGTGATGTCGGCATTGAAAGATTTAAAGAAAGATATAATGCTGATTTGGCTAATAATTTAGGAAATTTAGTGTCGAGAGTAGCAAAATTAGGGGAAGGAAAAAATTATGGCTATACAGTAAATGAACCGAATGATCATTTTATCGATCTTGTTGATAGTTTTAATTTTAATGAGGCAATAGATTATATCTTTAAGAGTTATATAGATAGCTCAAACGAGTTATTAAATTTAGATAAACCGTGGACACTTGACAAGGATGATCCGAAAAGAGATGAGTGTATTTCAACTTGTAGGGCTAATTTGCAAAGAGCGGCTTATTATCTATCGTCAGTGATCCCTGATGCTTCTGAGAAAATTAAGAAATGTTTTGAAGGAGAAATTAAGACTTTGGAGAAACCTCTATTTCCCAGGATTTAGCAATTTCTCGGTGAATCCATTTTTCATCAATGGCTTTTTCGATATCAATTCCGTGAATTTTGGCGTTAGCTATGGCCATACCAATAATGTCAGCTAATTCATAGCCTAATTTTTTTCGGGAAATCTTTGAGTCGATATATTTTGATTCACGACATTGGCGCTGATGAATTAACAAGGCTTGATTGAATTCACCGACTTCTTCATTTAGTTTGATAGCAGCAAACTCTGGAGTAAATTCAATATTGTGCCTTTTACCGTAATCAAATGCACCTTTGGCGAGTTTTTGAGTTAACAATTTGAAATTCATATATTTTAAGTTAATATACCACTTATGATTGATACACATGCTCACTTATCAAGTCGCTTTAGTGAAGAAATAAAAATTGAAGGACTAACTTATGTAGTTTTGGCGGCGAGTTGTTTGCAAGACTCGGAAGATAATTTGAAATTGTCGGAAATAAATAAGAAATTAATGCCGGCGATCGGAATTCATCCCCAAGAAATTAACGATGATTTTGCGACTCTAGAAAAATTGTTTGACGATAGGGTGGTGGCAATTGGAGAATGTGGCCTGGAATTTACTGATGAAGTAAATGAAACAGATAAAAAAAAGCAGATAGAACTTTTTAGAAAGCAAATTGTCATGTCGCAAAATGTAAACCGACCGTTGATTGTCCATTCTCGTCAAGCTAGTGACGAAACGTTGGAAATTTTGGGAGAATATAAAAATTTACGAGGTGTAATTCATTGTTATAGTGGGGGCAAGAAAAGAATTAAAAAATATTTTGAATTGCCCGGAGAATGGTATTTTGGAATTGATGGTAATTTAACTTATGAAATTGGATTGGAAGAAGTGGTAAAAAATATACCTAAAGATAGGTTGATTTTGGAAACAGATAGTCCTTATTTAACACCTGTCCCCTTCCGAGGAGAGAAAAATTGTCCAGAGTATGTAAAATATGTATATCAAAAAGTATCAGAAATTTGGCAAATGAGTATAGAGACAACTGAGAAAATAATTGACGATAATGCTAAAAGATTATTTAAGCTCGTCTAATTCACCACCGACAATAAAGATAATCAGAAAGCCTAGAATAATGGAGACAAGATAACTCCAAAGTTCGTTGTGGGGAAAGACAAATAAATCGAGAATTCCCCAAATCCCCCACCAAATAGCTACCGCGGCAAGAAGCTCTAAAATAGTACTTAATCGATCTCTTTTTTTGAGAAATCTACGAATATTTTTAAACATATTCTTGGATGATGGTTTCTAATTCTTTTTGACCAGGATATTTATCGACAAAGGCCACTTCCCCATCGATTAGTAAAATAGTACTTCCCTGGAGGCCCATACTGTAAACCCGAGACATGTCTTTAATATATTCTGGATCGTAATCAATTTGCATTCGCTGGCAGACAGTTTCGAGATCAGAAAATAACTTTTTGCCTTGGGGTAATCCCCTGTCATAAAGTTGGATACGCATATAACGTATTATACCTAAATTGATAAAATAAATTATTATGATGAAAATTAAAACAAGAAACTGTAAGTTAGACGATTATGATTTTGTAATCGGACTAGTAAGAGAGACAATTTTTCCCTTGGTTTCTAACTATTATAC
>JAHBAQ020000025.1 GCA_018500045.2 Candidatus Shapirobacteria bacterium
AAATTAAAAACAGCTATAAATTCCGGTGTAACTTTAATGAATCTGGAACTTCTTAGAAAAGGTAATTACCCTAAAATATTTATCGATTTCGTTAATAAAAACTCAGAAAAATTAATTGCTGGTGATCAAGATGTTCTTAATGTTGTTCTGTCTGATCAAACCAAAATTATTCATCCAAAGTGGAATTCTACTTCTTATATCTTCGTAGTTAAAAACAATAAAAAATGTGGCCTTTCAAAAACAGATTTCCACCTCTGTAAAAACAACCCTTCAATAGTTCACTTCGATGGTATTAAACCATGGAGTAGTGGATCCTTTCATCCCTACAAAAAAACTTTTTACCATTACCTTCTGCAAACCGAATTTAAAGGCTACAAAACAAAATTTAATTTTAAAAAATTTATCAAAAATCAAATTTTTTATAAGGGTAATCAAATTACTAATTTACTACCATTACCGATATATAATATCATCGAAAAACAATATCTTAAAAATAATTTTTTAGAAAAAAGGTTTAAAGAAATATCATCATGAAAACAGTCAAAGCAATTTTAAATCAATTCTCATTTTTACTTGCCAACATCAAAAGATTATTTGGTATTTTTTATACCCGAGACCTGTATCCACAGTACAAAAACTCTATTGGTAAACACACCTACGGACTACCACATATTTTTAAACTAGAAGAAACTAGTAGTATCGAAATCGGTAGCTTTTGCTCCATCGCTAACAATGTAAATATTTTTCTTGATGGAGAACACGAGGTCAAAAATATTTCAACTTATCCATTTGGATATTTCAAAAACTTTACTACCAAGGAAAAATACAAAACAAAATCCAAAGGCAAAGTCACCATAGGAAATGATGTTTGGATTGGTTATGGAGTCACCATTCTCTCTGGTGTCACTATTGGCGACGGGGCCGTAATTGGTGCTTGTTCATTGATTACCAAAGATGTTCCACCTTACGCTATAGTTGGTGGCGTACCAGCAAAAATAATTAAAAAAAGATTTGAGGATAATACTATAAACAAACTTTTAGAAATCAAATGGTGGAATTGGCCTGATGAAAAAATCCAAAAAAATGTAAATATTTTAAATAAAACAAATATAAGCCATCTCAAGAAAATTAAAATCTAAACAGCCACCTATAAAAAGAGTAAATTGGATTCAAAAAAAGGTTAATTAAAGGATTCTTTACTTCATCAAAACTTAATTTTGATGAAAAATATTTTATTATTTTAATATCACTAACTTCACGGGAACTCTGAACAACATTTCTTTCTCTCATCAAAAAACCAAGATTTTTAAACACAGTTCCGTAAGACCTTAACTTATTAATAAACCATCCATCAAACAACGAATAAATGAGTATTGCTAACTCATTAAAAATAATTATTAGTATTAGCTTGATTAATGTTTTTGTTTCATAATTTTTAATTAATATTGATAAACGATTTTTTTCAGAAAAATACCATTTATTTTTATTTTTAGAAAAAGAATATTTATGCCAAATCTTACTATTCACTGACAAATAATGTTTATATCCCATTATTAAACCTCTCCAAGAATAATCTTGATCCTCGTTGTACATAAAAAAACTTTCATCAAACAAGCCAACATCCTCATAATAATTCTTTGGTATTAACATTGCCGTCCCTGACACTGAATAAATTTCTCTATCTTCTTTTGGAATATCTTTTGATTTATAACCACCACAGTAACCAAAACCCAAATAATGAATTACATTACCCATCGAATTAATTTTTTCTGGTTCGTTATATAACATTACCAACGGTTGAACTAAACCAATTTTTTCTTTTTTAGAACTATTTGAATACGAATTTACCAATTCAAGAATAAAATTTTTATCCACTTTTACGTCAGCATTCAAAACCAAAGAAAAATCAGCCCCACTATCAAAAGCCATTTTAATTAACCGATTATTTCCGCCAGCATAACCAGTATTTTTTTTAAATTGAAAAGTTTTTATTTTAGGAAAATTTTTATTTAGATATTCAACCGAACCATCATTAGAATTATTATCAGCAAACCATATCTCGTAATCTTCATAACTCTGATCTGACAAAGAAATCATACAATCATCAAGCAAATTCAAGGAGTTATATCCCAAAACCAAAACAACTATTTTTTTTGTAAACATCTACAATAACCCTATCACAAATAGTAATCTACTGTTAGTCTAAATAAATTTTTATTAAAATTAAACCATCCTATCATATTTTTTAGTTAAAATATGATAAATAAGTTAAAAATAATTTTTTAGTAAACTCATCATTAGTCTTTAAAAAATCACTACTAGAGATTTTTTTTTTAAAATCTTCTATCTTCTTCGACAATTCATCTACAGTTACTTCGTATACAGGTCTAACATAATAAAAACCATCTTTTTTATTAGACGAGAATCCTGTCTTAAAAACTTTTATAAATTCTTCTACAACATCATCTATATATATTAATTGCAACTTATTATTTTTATTAGTAACAACAATATCCAATCCATGAGAAATATTGTAACAAAAAGTTGCAACGACCGAACAATAATTTGGCTTACACCATTTTCCAAAAACATTACTTAGTCTATAAACAAAAGCATTATCGTAATTCTGTAAGACTTCTTCGGCCATTTTCTTACTTTTTCCATAATCAGTATCTGTTAACGCATGGATACTTGAAGTCATTAAAATAGGAATACTTCTCTTATGCTTTTTCAACAAATCAACAATGGACTTTATTAAATCACAATTACTAATATAAAAATCTTCAGTATTATTAGACCTACTTACGCCAGCTAAATGAAAAATAAAATCGATTCTCTCAATATTTTTCTCAATAAAGTTAAAAGGTGTATCTCTATTAAAATTTAAAATTTTAACATTTTCAATTTTTCCCAATTGTTCACATAAATTTTTACCAATAAAACCATTAGATCCTGTAACTAAAACATTCTTAACCGCAATACTCATCTTTAAATAAATCCAGCTTAAGTAATAATTTTTTCATACTATCAATATCTAACCTTTCAGTATTGTTTGAGTTATATTCGTCTATTCCTTTTAGGTTCACTGCGTCTTCTGATTTACAAGAATAATAGTTTAAGTCTCTATTGTCCAATAAAACTCTATAATAATCACCTAAATCAATAGACCTAACCATTTCTTCTTTAGAAACCAAAACTTCATATAATTTTTCACCATGCCTAGTCCCAATAATCTCAGTTGGGGTTTTAACTTTTTTTAATTGTTTTATTGCATTAACCAAGACGTCTACGGTCGCTGCAGGAGCTTTTTGAACAAACAGATCTCCTTGTTCTCCATATTTAAAAGCATATAAAACCAAATCAACAGCATCATCTAAAGTCATCATAAACCTGGTCATATCAGGATTTGTGATTGTCAATGGTTTTTTATTTTTTATTTGTTCTAAAAACAAAGGAATTACAGAACCACGCGATGCCATTACATTTCCATACCTTGTTCTACAAATAATCGTTTGTCCTTTTTTTAACCCCCTTCCTTTTTGAATAGCTACTTTTTCCATCAAAGCTTTACTCATACCCATAGCATTAATAGGATAAACAGCCTTATCAGTACTTAAACATATAACTTTCTTTACTCCATTTTTTATTGCTGCGTCCAAAACATTACTAGTTCCTATAATATTAGTTTTTACAGCTTCTAAAGGAAAAAATTCACAAGCAGGAACTTGTTTTAATGCAGCAGCGTGGAAAACATAATCAACCCCATTCATTACATTATCAATACTTGAAAAATCCCTAACATCACCAATATAAAATTTTATCTTCTTATTATTATATTCAATCCTCATGTCTTCTTGTTTTTTTTCATCCCGTGAAAAAATCCTAATTTCTTCAATATCAGTATCTAAAAATCTTTTTAAAACAGCATTCCCAAATGAACCCGTACCTCCTGTAACAAGTAGTATTTTGCTTTTTAAAGAAAAATCGGAATTCATTTTCGTAACTCCTTCTTTGTACTTATTTTTCTAACCAACTTTTCAACCATAAGTTCCATTTTTTTTATCTTAATATTATTTTCAATTGTCACATAGGTTAATATCATAAACGACCCAATCATTGCTAAATCCATAACCCTAACTATAAAGAATTCTTTTAATAAAGGTTCTATTATTTTTGGAAACAAAGTTATAAATACAAACAAAACAAAAACTACCAACCACCCAAAAAATAATTTATTTGAAATATTCTTTTTCTTCCAATGCAAAAACAAAGAATAAATCATCACTAAAGCAAAACAAATTAAAACTATTTGCAAATATATAATATTCATTTTTCAAAATACCAAAAGGGGATTTTTAATAAAATATTAAAAGCATCAAATATTGTTACCCCTTTGTACTTATCAATATAAATTGTATCAATTTTTATCTCAAAGAAGGGGATTTTGTTCCTACCAACTTTTGTAGCTATTTCTGTTTCAATCCCATAACGACAAGATTTCCATCTTATTTTTCTATAAATCTCTTTTCGAAAACCCAAAAAGCCACAAAGTAGGTCCTTTCTTTTAATATTAAATAAAATTCTAACCAACAAGCCAGCAAGTTTATTTCCGTTTTTTCTAATCCAAGGAGATTTTTCATTCAACTCTCTATAACCAAAAACTACTGGATATTTATCCAATGCTTTTATAAACATTGACAAATATTTTGGATTATGTTGTCCATCGGCATCAATAAAAATCACAGCGTTCGCTCCTATTTTCCAAGCAAACAACGCACCTGTTTTCATAGCCGCACCTTTACCTAAATTTATTATATGATTCAAAATTACAACCCTACCGTTTCCAGCAAAATTATTTTTTAGAATCTCTAAAGATCTGTCGTTTGATCCATCATTCACAACTATAATTTTTACATCTCTATTAACTTTCAATATTTTTTGTATTGTTTTAACAGATCGATAACCTTCATTATAAACCGGTACTATTACTGCATTCATTTCTATTGTCTTAACTTAAAATAATAAAGCATTACAGCTATTTCAAAAAAAATAACAGTATCTCTTTAAAACCAAAAACATCATTCAGATAATGATAGCAGAATATTAATACTTATTAGTATTTAAAAAAAGAATAATTAATCCTATTCTTAGATTAAGAATAGGAAGGAAATTTTAATTATTTGCTGATACAATGTTGGTATGAATTACGATTTAGTTATTGTAGGATCTGGCTTATTCGGAGCGACGATTGCTCAAAAAATGGCTACAGAATTTGATAAAAAAGTTTTAATTATTGAAAAAAGAAATCATATTGGAGGCAATTGTTATTCGTATTTTGACCGGAAAACAAATATTGAAATACATAAATATGGATTACATATGTTTCATATCTACTCTGATAAAGTTTGGGAATATATTAAACAATTTACAAAAATAATAGATTACACACATTATGTATATACAACTCATTTTATGCCTGATACGAAACGTGAAGAAGTTTTTCATATGCCCATCAATCTACATACAATAGAGCAATTTTATCGCAAAAAAATGACGCCAGATGAAGCTAAAAAAATAATTCAAAAGTTTAATAAAAATATTTCTAAAAATTCTAATTTAGAAGAAAAAGGTATTTCTATGGTTGGTAAAGATTTATTTAATGCATTTTTTCGCGACTATACAAAAAAACAATGGGGTGGTATTCCAGCCAGTAAATTACCAGCTGATATTATAGTCAGGCTACCTATTAGGTATGATTATGAACCACGTTTATTTCCCGATAAAAAACAAGGGTTACCCGATAAAGGATTTTTGGACTTCTTCCAAAATATGCTAACACATAAAAATATTGAAATTAAAGTTAATACGAATTTTAACGATATTAAAAAAAGTATTAAAAAAGTCCCAATCATTTTTACTGGGCCAATTGACTCATATTTTAATTACAAATTAGGTAGGCTGGGCTGGAGATCGCTTGCTTTTAAAAAAGAGGTTATTAACCTTGCAGACTTCCAAGGATGTACACAAATGAACTTTCCCGATGAAAATATCCCTTGGCTTAGAATCGTAGAATATAAACATTTTCGTCCAGATAGAAAAAATTTTAGTAAAAAAAAGACAGTTATCGTCAAAGAGTTTTCGACCGTATTTAAACCAAAAAAAAATGACCCATACTACCCAATTAACACACTAAAAGACAAAAAGATTCTAAAAGGTTATGAAAAATTAGCTCAAAAAGAATTTAAAGAAAGAAAAGTTTTATTTGGAGGAAGATTAGGAGAATATAAATATTATGATATGGAAAATACAATCCTATCAGCGTTTAAAATGGTCGATAAAATAGTAGAAACATTTTTCTAAGCCAAAAAATGTCTAATTTCTTATATTGATTTAATAAAACTATTGATTTTATTTGACCAGGTTGTAAAATTACATTCTTTTTCAATTAAATCAATACCATCCTTTAAGCGATTATAATTCTGTCTCTTATACACATCT
>JAHBAQ020000070.1 GCA_018500045.2 Candidatus Shapirobacteria bacterium
AGATGTGTATAAGAGACAGGGTCCTCTCACCCAAACTTTTTCTCCTACCTTCATTTTCCCTAACTTATTAGTCAGGCAACCTCTTTCCCGACACAATATTTCCAATTTTTCTCCCGATTTATTGTAAAAAGAAAATGGTTTTTCCCCAAAACCCAGCACCAACACCATTACGAATTGTCCCGGATCAGCTTTAAAAGGTTTACTCATTCTCAACCACACCAAATCTTCCGCCATTTTTTTTATTTCTTCAACTTCCATTTCCACGTAATCCATCTTCAAATCTTTTTTTATTAATTCCTCGGCTGAATTTTTTCCACTAATTATATCTTCATCTAATCTCTTAAAATATTCTTCAATTTCCTCAACACCCATCCCTGCCAACACCGATCCTACCGACAAAATATTTGCCCCAGCTTCCAAATATTTTTTGGCATCATTCCCGATCGATATTCCTCCACTGGCAATAATAATTATCTCATCCGATAAATTCCTGACTCTTTTAATTACTTCTAATCCCTTATCCAAAACCTTCTTTCCCGACATTCCCCCTCGACCATTAGACAAAATATTTGATTCAAATGGACCCACCGTATTTATAGCCGCGATTCCCACCGCTCCACCTCGAATTGCCGCTTCCACACTTTTTTCGATCTCCAAATTTGGCGAAATTTTTACTATCACCGGTTTACCTAAACTTTTTATTCTTTTTACAATTTTTTCTACCAATTCAAAATCGCTCCCCACTGATTGCCCCATTTTCCCTCCGTGAGGACAGGAAACATTTAATTCAAAACCATCGGCTCTGTCTTTTAAAATTTCTGCTACTCTAAAAAATTCCTCTTCATCTTTTCCCACAATTGAAATCAACAAAAATTTATCTTCAGGTATTTTCCATCCTTCAAGCTTCTTAGTAAATTCTTCTGCCCCTGGATTAGCCAATCCTACGGCATTAATCAAAGTTCCTGGTTCTATTTGGGCAATAATTGGTTCCCTATTCCCCTCCCTTGACTCCAAACTAATACTCTTAGTTGTCAAAACTCCCACCTCTTTTATCTGAGATAGTCTTTTTAAAGACGTCACTTCTGTTCCGATTATCCCTGACGGAATTGTAAATCGACCGCTTATTTCTTTACCTAAAAATTTCATTGTCCCATTATACAATTTTTCCGCTTCCCGAAACGGCCAAAATTTCTCCATCTTTATAACCTATTTTTCCGTCAAAATTTACTTCAACAATTTTATGCGACACTCTCATTTCTTTAAACGGTGTCCAGCCACATTTAGTTTTTAAATTATTTTCCTCTATCAAAAATTCTTCTTCTACCAATACCACCTCTGCCCTGTCATATTTTTCTTTATTTAAATTAAATATTTTTATCGGATTATTATGTGTCAATTCTATTATTTTTTCTCGGGAAATTTTCCCTTCTTTTTCCGCCCTCAACAACAACACCAATGTTGTCTCTAAACCCGGTACTCCCGATGGTGGTTTTATTCCCATCTTTTCTTCTCTTGTATGAGGTGCGTGATCAGTCCCAATAGTATCAATTTCTCCTTTTATGACTGCCATCCACAAAGCTTCTTTATCTTCATCCGAAGATAATGGTGGTTTCATTTGACCAAACGGACTGATACTCATTTTGTCACTCAAAAATAAATGGTGCGGTGTCACTTCCACCCAAATATTATTTTTCCTTTTCTGTCTAAACTTATCAATTAATTCCAATTCGTCTTTCCGTGACACATGACAAACGTACAAATTCCGCTTATATTTCTCTGCCAATTCCAAAGCTTTAACTAAACTTTTATCTTCCGTATGCACCAAAATTGGTTTATTACTTTCCCAAGTCCTAAAAATTTTATCAAGATCATCGTCACTATCGACAATATAACCCCCAGTCGTCTCTCCCATATAAATTTTCAACCCCCGAACCTCACCTTCACATTCTCTAAAATTTTTCTCTGCTTCACTCACACTTTGCGGTGTTACTCCCAGATAAATTCCCAAATCCGTCACAATTTGTTTTTCTGCCAAATCCTTTAACTCACCCAAAGTTCTTTTGTCTACTATCGGATGGCTATGATTTGGCATATCCGCCACATAACCATATCCTCCCGCCAATGCCGCTCTCGTCGCTGTTTCAAAAGTTTCTTTATTATTCTGTTCAAAATCCCGACAATGAGTATGGGGATCAATCAAAATCGGTAATTTTATTAAACTCATTTACCCATTATACCCTGTCGTTATTTCTATCTTATCTGTCGTTTCCTGAAATTATTTCACCAGAATCAGAGATTGGTGATTCTTGAAATAATTTTTCTCCATAATATCCAGCTCTCAAAGCCACCATTGGTATTTCTGAACTTACCTCTGATGGTTTAAAAATTTCATTCAGATCCAAATATCGCTTTACTCGTTCATGAGTCTCTTGTTCTATTTGTCCTAAATTTCTTACTGTTATTGGTTCTATTTCTTTTGTCATAACGCCGATTGTATCACAAATTTAAGTTTTTCGTCCTTTTGGACTCATCAGTATAGTCACTCAACTATATAAACTCACCCCACGCCATTAAGATAATCAAACTAAATTTGATTCAATCTTAATGGCGCAGCCAACCTTGTTCATCAAGTATTTGTAATCAGTAAATAGACAGCCACTAGCAAAAAGGCGGTGTCGTTTACCGTCCTATAAATAATTGGAAAAACTTCTGTATCCTCGTTCCACCTCCCCATCACATTACAAGTCCATATGACAAATAAAGACGAAACAACCAACCAATCAACAAAAGCCTCAACTACACCCGTTCCGCCACCAATCAATCCTCGTAAAAATATTGCCACGAACATCGTTAGTAAGGTTACAACCGTAAAAACCAACACCACCCTCTTTATCGAATAAATCTTACTAAGCAAGAAAGCCATCAAGCACATGAATATCATCAGTGAACCAAAAAACAAGCTCGTCGCCGTTAGGTAGTTAGTTTCCATTCCACACCTTATTCCCAACAAAATAGTCATTGGTACACTCCAAGAAATGGCCAACCAGGACTTCTTCCTCGACAAAGACAGACCAATAATCAAAGCCAACACCAGAACCACAGCCATCATAACCTCTGGCGAGATCTGGATATCATTCGTAGCCGTGACATAGGCCACTGTTCCGACAATCGTCACGCCGAGCAACACCAACAGCAACAACACCGCAAACCTCTTGTACTCCCAAAGCCAATCCATCAGAACAGACATCATTGCCATACCCTCCTTATTATTCCGTTTAAAAACGGAATCTATTCATTTCTGTGAACAAATTCCGTTTTTAAACTTGAACAAAGTCAGTTTTTTAAAGTTCTATTTGAAAACAATATTTAAAAGCAAAATTTAAAATTTTCCCTCAAATTAGCTGATTTTACCACAACACTAATTTATTTTTTTACTGACAAATTATTTCTATCTCTATTCCAAATAGCAGGATTAATTTCTATATAATTTTTAATTTTTGAATATTCTGTTTCATCTTTAATGATTATTTCAAAATAATTTCTCTGCCAAACCGGTAAACCATCTAATTCAATCTGACCAATCTGTTTACTTGTTGTCGATTTAATCCCCCTAATTATTGATCCTAAACTATTTTTCGGTGATGTAAATTTATTTTTATCCCGTAGGGGCGTATTGCAATACGCCCCTACATTATCATCACCATACGCCCCTACATTTTCCCGGCAATACCCTACATTATTATTTTTAATATCTGTGGTATTTTTTATCACCAAAATTAGATGAACATGATTTGGCATAATTTGAAAAACATCAATTTTTACATTCTCCCGAATTTTTTCTGTTTTGATCAATTCATTTCTTATAATCTCACCCAAACTATTTAACACCATTTTATTATCGATAATTTTTCCCAAAATATTCAACCGTTTCCATGTGCAAAACGTCACAAAATAATAACCATTCTGCGAATAATCAAATCCTTTTAATCGAATAGATTTTCGATAAAAAACCATAAATAATATTAACCTTTTCTCCTACCAAAAACCCCGTCTTTCAACGGGGTTTAAAAATTCCAACTGTAGGGGTGTATTGCAATACACCCCTACCAAAAATAATCTATTTTTTAGATTCTTCTACTACCGCTTGTGCTGCAGCTAAACGAGCAATTGGTACTCGGTAAGGTGAGCAAGAGACATAGTTAAGACCAATTCTGTGACAGAATTTAACTGTCTCAGGGTCTCCACCTTGTTCTCCACAAATACCTACGTTGAGGTGTTTGTTTCCGCTTCTACCTAACTCTACTGCCATTTTCATTAACTTACCTACACCTTTTTGGTCGACACTCTTGAATGGGTCTTCAACCAAAATCTTTTCGCGTAAATAATCTTTAATGAATTTACCCGCATCATCACGACTAAAGCCATAAGTCATTTGAGTTAAATCGTTAGTTCCGAAGGAGAAGAATTCTGCTTCAGCCGCGATTTCGTCAGCCGTAACTGCTGCTCGAGGAATTTCAATCATAGTACCGATTTCATACTTTAATTCGACACCATAAGATTTCATAGTTTCCTCAATGACTGGAATTAATTTGGCTTTGAGCCATTTTAATTCTTCCACGTCACCAACTAATGGAATCATAATTTCTGGCACGATTTTTTCACCAGTTTCTTTAGCCAATTCACAAGCTGCTGCCATAATAGCTTTTACTTGCATTTGATTAATTTCTGGGAAAGTAACACCAAGTCGGCATCCTCTGTGACCCATCATTGGGTTGAATTCGTGAAGAGATTCGACTTTTTCCTTTAGTTTTTCAAAAGAAATTCCCATTTCTTTTGCCAAAGCTTCAATGTCTTTATCTTCATGAGGTACGAATTCATGTAAAGGTGGATCAAGTAAACGGATTTTGACTGGCAGACCTTTCATAATTTCAAATAATTGTTTGAAATCGTTCTTTTGCATTGGGAAGATTTTTTCCAAAGCCACTTGTCGTTGTTCGACCGTGTCAGAAATAATCATTTGGCGAATCGCAAAAATTCTGTCTTCCTCAAAGAACATGTGTTCAGTTCGGCAAAGACCGATACCTTGAGCTCCGAATTCTCGAGCTACCTTAGCATCTTTTGGAGTATCTGCATTGGTTCTGACACCCAATTTACGAGTTTCATCAGCCCATTTCATCAACTTTTCAAAATCTCCACTCAAAGTTGCTTCCATAGTCGCCACTTGGCCTAAGAAAACTTCACCGGTTGAACCATCAAGAGTGATAATATCTCCCTCTTTGACCTCGAGATCACCGACTTTGAACATTTTAGCTTCAGCCAAAACGATAACTTCACCACATCCAGACACACAACATTTACCCATACCTCGGGCCACTACTGCTGCGTGAGAAGTCATACCGCCACGAGCGGTCAAAATACCCTGAGCCGCATTCATACCAGCTAAATCTTCTGGAGAAGTTTCCGCGCGGACCAAAATGACTTTTTTACCATCTTCAGCCCATTTAACTGCTTCTTCAGCGGTAAAGACTACTTGACCATTAGCTGCACCTGGGGATGCTGGCAAACCTTTAGCAATTACTTTAAAACTAGCTTTTGCTTTTGGATCAAGAGTTGGATGAAGTAATTGATCGAGCTTGTCAGCTTCAACTCTAGTCAAAGCAGTTTTTTCATCAATCATTTTTTCTTCTACCAAATCGACAGCTACTTTTACCATAGCTGGAGCGGTTCTCTTACCATTTCTGGTTTGAAGAATGAAAAGTTTACCGTTTTCAATGGTAAACTCAACGTCTTGCATATCTTTGTAATGACCTTCCAATTTTTTGAAAATGTCCATTAATTGATTGAATGCAGTTTCGTTATCTTCTTTAAGAGTCTCGAGTTTCTTTGGAGTTCTAATACCGGCGACCACATCCTCACCTTGAGCATTCATTAAATACTCACCGTAAGCTTTGTTTTCTCCAGTTGAAGGATTACGAGTGAAAGCCACACCGGTTCCACAATCGTCACCCATATTTCCAAAAACCATTGATTGAACGTTGACAGCAGTTCCAAAAATTTTACTTTCATCAATTTTATTCAATTGACGATAAATACAAGCTCGTGGATTATTCCAAGAACCAAAAACTGCTCCAATAGCTCCATTTAATTGGTCTTCTGAACTTTCGGGAAAGTCTTTACCTTTTTCCAGTTTATAAATTTCTTTATAACCCTTAACCACTTCTTGCCAATCTTCAGCCGTCATTTGAGTATCTTCTTTGATGCCTTTTTTAGCTTTAACAGAAGTAATTACGTGTTCAAATTTCTCGTGTTCCAAATTTTCGACCACATTACAGTACATTTGGATAAACCTTCGGTAAGAATCCCAAACGAATCGGGCATTACCAGTTTTTTCTACCATTCCTGCGACTACTTTTTCATTTAAACCTAAATTTAAAATAGTGTCCATCATTCCTGGCATCGAAGCTGCTGCTCCAGATCGGACTGAAACTAATAATGGATTTTTTGCATCACCGAATTTTTTACCAGTACTTTCTTCAAGTTTTTTCAAACCCGCATCAATTTGCTCTTTAAGTTCGGCTGGGTATTTTTTCCCATTATTATAATAGTATCGGCAAACTTCAGTTGAAATAGTAAACCCGGCCGGAACTGGAATTCCTAAATTGGTCATTTCTGCCAAATTAGCTCCCTTTCCTCCGAGGATATATTTCATATCTTTGTCGCCTTCAGCTTTACCATCGCCGAAAAAGTAGACATATTTATTCATATATTCTTCCTTATTAATTTTTAATAACGTCTCTACTTTAATATAAAAAAGGTTATTTTTCAATAGGAGCCTACCTAATTCTTGCAATCATTTCCTGAAAACATTATTCTCTTATTAGAGTGAAAAATTGTCGATTCAAAACTTTTATTATTATTACCGCCATTAGTCTTGGATTGTTTTTAGCCAAACCAAAAACTATTAAATCTAATCCCGTTACCAACCTTCGAGACCAACTTTCATCAGCTCAACTCTCCTATTTCGGCCGTTTGAGTGCTAACAACACCGAAGGCGATTCTCTGATCACCATTATCACCGATTCCGGGTCCGCTCCTTCCACTACCAATTACAATTTATTTATTGGCGACACTATTGCCATTGCCCGAGCCACTACCGGCAGTTCTATTTATACTGTTAGTGACATCGCTAATACTAATAGTATATTTATTAACACCGGCCTCAATGCCGTCAACACTTTTACTGGGGCTTATGTTGTTGCTACCCGATCAGCCGTCCACAATATTTCCTTTTCTCCCGAAAGTTCTATTAGTCAAGGTAAATGGCAAATCTTATTAAAAGCCACCAATATTTCTGGAGAAACCCCCAACGATGGTATGCCCGATCAAGGCGGTTTCGATTTAAATGGACTTTTAGCTTCTGATGTTACTTGTCCGTGGAGTGCTACTGCCTCAGTCGGCACCACTCTTAATATCACCAGTGGTATTGGTCTTGGATCTACTGGAACTTATCACTTAATCACCTGTGCTTTAGGTACTAATGGTACTAATCCTGTTGGCAGTGGTACTACCGGCACTTTTATTATCGGTAATGTTAATAAATTTATTAATCCCTCCCCTGCAACTAATCACACTTTTGGTCAAGCCAACGCGTCTGCTGACACTCATACTCTTATAATTCGTCACACCGATGAAAACGACAACATTATTAGTAGTGACACCACTATTGGTAAAATTGCTCTCACTGAATCTGTTTTAGTTACCGCCACTATTGACCCAACTATTACTTTTTACATTGACAATATCGGCGCCACCAATCCTGGTTTTAATCGTTGTGGTGCTAGCCTTTCCTCCGGTGCTTCGAGAACCACTGCTACCAGTGTCAATTTTGGCTCTCTCAGTCTTGGCCAATTCAACACCCTCGCTCAAAGATTCACTTGTTCCACTAACGCCGCCAATGGTTATACAGTTCAGGTTTTTGAAA
Organism: Candidatus Shapirobacteria bacterium; assembly: GCA_018500045.2. Lineage (GTDB taxonomy): Bacteria > Patescibacteriota > Microgenomatia > UBA12405 > UBA12405 > WARW01. The sequence goes on from JAHBAQ020000070.1 coordinate 7,982, forward strand.
AATCACCCCTAACGATCACTAACCCCGGTAGCAGTAGCACCATTGCCGACACCAGTTGTGATTCCGGTAGTACCTGTGATATCGATACCAACAACGATTGGGACACTGATGTTAGCAATTCTCAATTTGGTTATTCTTTGGAATCTATCAACAGTTCTCCTGTCGCCTTTGAAGCCGGATTTACTTTTTCTGCCAAACCCTTCGGAGTTGGCTATGGCAATGCCCGCACCATTATGAGCCGCGGTTCCACTCCATCAACCGAAGATCGTGCTTACATCTGTTACCGCATCACTGCCTCTAATTTTCAGGAAGCTGGTACTTACCAAAATCAAATCAATTTTATTGCTACCGCTACTTTTTAAGTAAATTTTTCATACAAAAAAGTAAGCACACATCAATTTCCAATATTTTGGCAATTCTATAAACCACTTTTAACGACGGTCTCCTATTACCATTCTCAATAAACTGAATATATTTTGAACTCAATCCCAACTTCTCCGCCAAATTTTCCTGCGTTAAGCCCGCTCTTTTTCTATAAAATCTAACTCTTTTGGCTAAAAAAATATCATTCCTCGTCGGCATTATCTATATCTTAATTTTTTATACCATAATTATGAACCAACTGTCTGTATCCTTATCAAAAACAAAAACCCGAAAAAATCATCTCCTTGACAACCTTGTTTCCCCAGATATATCTTATAAATATACATTTATTAAAACCAAGAAAATGAATCGCCAGTCAGCTCTCAAAAGTATCCTCTGCTTCGTCTTTTTCCTCCCCCTATTTTTTTACCTCACCGAACCAAAAACAACCCAAGCTAGTCCTTCAACTGAATTAAAAAATCAACTTTCTCTCGCCCAACTTTCCTATTTTGCCCGTTTAGGCACCGGCAATACCGCCGGCAACTCATTCATTTATGTCAATAATACTGGTACTACTCTTTCTATCAACAACTACAACTTAGATATCGGCGACAGTCTTTCTATTCAAAACAGTGTCAGTGGAACCAACGTCTATGTTGTCAAGGGTATGATCGATGGTAATGGTATTGCCCTCAACACCGCCATTGGTATTAGTAACGTTGCTCCTGGTCTTAGTGTTATCGTTCCTCGTTATTCTATTCACACTATCTCATTTAAACCTTGGAGTTCGTATCAAGATGGTAAATGGCAGGTTCTCATAAAAGCTAATGGCACTGCCGGCACTAATACTAACGATAATTCACCCGATCCTAGTGGTTTTGATCAAGGTAACCTTCTTGCTACTGCTGTTACTTGTCCCTGGGGTGCTGCTACCGCTACCGGTATTGGTACTACAATCGTTGTTTCTGGTTCACCTTATCACGTTATCACCTGTCCATTACCAGCTGGCGGCACTAACCCATTAGGCGGTACCGGAAGTACCGGTACAATCGTCATCGGAAATGCTACCAATATGCTTTTAAACCCAGCTCCAGCTCCGAACCACGTTATTGGTCAAGCCAATGCCTCAGCTGACACCTACAATTTTATTCTTCGACACCTTGATGCTTCCAGTAACGTTATAGACGAAGATACTACCTCCGGTAAAATTGCCGTCACCGAATCTGTCCGGATCACTGCTACCGTCGACCCTACTATTACTTTCTCTGTCGGTACTAGTGGTGTTACTACTCCATCTACTTCACTTTGTGGTACTGCCATCGGCAACGGTGCTTCCAATACCACCGCTGCTAGTCTCGATTTTGGTTCCTTAAATCTTTCCGCTTTCAACAATTTAGCTCAATTTGTTCAATGTACTACCAATGCTAGCAATGGTTACGCCATTCAAACTTTTGAATCAGGTCAACTTACTATGCTAGGCGGCAGCACTACTATCCCTGACACTCGATGTGATGGTTCTTGTAATGCCACCACTGCCACCGCTTGGACCACCAATACTAGTTCTGGTTTTGGTTATTCGCTTCAGGTTGGTACTACTTCAGCCGGAGCTACTTTGGGTATTACTACTTCAGGTCAATACAAATCCTTCGGTGTTGGTTATGCCAACGCTCAAACCATCCTTAGTCGTACTAATGTTCCTGCCGGTACCGATTCCGCTTATATCTGTTACCGTATCACTGTTGCCAATGCTCAGCCAGCAGGTACTTACCAAAACGAAGTTAATTTTATCGCCACCGCTACTTTCTAATTTAAAAATAAAGTCTAAAATTAATTAATTTAAAATTAAAAATTAAAAATCATTGTGAAACCTGCCAAATTAATCACATCAACCCTTCTGCTTGCTACTGGCTATTTGTTATTGACTACTTACCCTGTCCAAGCCGAAGTTTCCACCGGTCTTTCCGCTATTCCTCCACGTCTCGAAATAGAAGCTAAACCAGACGGAGTTATCACCAAAGGCATCAAAGTTCGTAACGAATCATCAGAATCTAAAACTATAAAAGTTAGCGTTCGTGACTTTGTTGTTACCGACAACAAAGGTACTCCTAATTTTCTCGATAATTCAGATAACGAAAACAATCGTTGGGCTGCCAGTTCCTGGATCCAAATTTCTCCTTCCTCAATCACTGTTAAACCCGGTGAAACCAAAAGTCTTACCATCACAGTTTTACCTCCAACCAATGCCCTTCCCGGTGGTCACTATGCCGCCGTTATTTACACCCCTGATTCATCTTCTATTGGCAGTGCTACCGGTGCTTCTGTTCAAACTAATGTTGGTACCCTAGTTTACGTTACTATTCCAGGTGACATTAATCAAAGTGCTACTGTTCAAACTTTTACTGCTCCCAAATTTTCCGAATTCGGACCAATTAATTTCAAAGCTACTGTCAAAAATTCCTCTGACATCCACATCCAACCAGCTGGATCTATTGTTGTCAGCAATTGGTTTGGTGGTCAAACCGCTAAATTAGCCATCAAAGAAACTAATATTTTCCCTTACACTACTAGAAGTTTTGAAAATACTCTCGACAAAAAATGGCTTTTTGGTCGCTACAAAGCCACTCTTAACGCTTTTTACGGCACTGCTGGCGGTCTAATGACTGCTACCATTTTCTTCTGGGTAATTCCTTGGAGACTTCTTATCCTTCTGGCTGCTGCCATCGGCATCATTCTCACTCTTATCTTTATCTTCAAAAACAAACCCAAAAAAGGTAACCTTTCTGGGAACAATGAAGTTGCCGAACTCGAAAAAGAACTCGAAGCTCTCAAAAAGAAATATAAGGATCAATAAAAATAATTTAAAAAATTTTACCCCTCCCTTTCGGAGGGGTTTTTGATGCTAAACTTACTTATGTGGCCATTGTTTTTTTTATTTTTTCTAATTCCCCACCCTATTTTTGCCGCCAATTATTCCTCCAACGCTTCCACTACTATCACTGCTACTATTAATGAAAACCGCGTCACTATTTTTGGTTACACCTCTCCTAATTCCCGAGTCGAACTAAGTAATGTTAAAATTTTTGCCGCCACCTACAGTGATCCATCAGGCTATTTTCTTTTCGACAAAACTCTCATCCCCAAAAGTACTGCTGACCTTTGTCTAGTCTCTACTGACAATAGTTCTCGACAAACCACCCCCACTTGTTTTCCCTCACCACCACTTACTAATTATCAAACCAACATCGGACCAATTTTACTTCCCCCCACCATTTCACTTGAAGAAGATAATATTAATCCCAACACCACTGTTATTACTTCCGGACAATCTATCCCTAACTCCCAAGTTAGTCTTAGTTTTTACAAAGTTTCTGATGGTGCTAAGTCTTTTGTTAAATCCGCTTACGCTTATTCTTTACCATCAATTACTGCTACTACTGACAAATCTGGTAATTTTAGTCTCACTCTACCCACAGCCTATTCTAGCGACTACCGTCTCTATGCTTCAGCTAAATTTAATGACAATTACTCCCCCAAATCCAACACTCTAATCTATATCCTACCCTCACTTTTCTATCTCTTTTTGCAACAATATCCTTTCATAAAATTCCTCCTCCCTTTACTTATCCTCACCTTAATTGTTTTCTTTTATCTCCTCCATCTCCAAAAACCAAAATCATCAAAATTTCTCCCCGCCATCAGAAATTTCTTTCCTACCGTCCGTCGTATCTCCCCTGCCATTACCGTTTGTCAAACCAAACCCCGTCAATCAAAGTAAATATAAAACAAAATTTGTTAAACTTAAGTGTGAAATCCGCTAAATACTTAATCATCATCGGTTTTCTCTCTGTTGCCTTAATTGCCTCCATTTTCCTTATTACCAAAACCACTACCACTTATCAACGAGCCGCTTCAACTTCTTCATCAATTATTTTAGAAAATTCTTATCTCTTCGCCCTGTCTCTTATACACATCT
>JAHBAQ020000012.1 GCA_018500045.2 Candidatus Shapirobacteria bacterium
AATTTATCCTATAATATTGACTTTTTACTACTTTTTTGCTAAAATACCATCCGAATACTCTTAAGTATTCAAAATAAATAAAATTAAACTAAAACACCGCGTTTTAAAATAAATTTTATTGAACATTCAAAATTTGGTCGGTAATTGCCTCAAAGAGGCATAATATAAGGAGGAATCCCCATGTGCGACCATTGTGAGAAGAAAGTCGAACAGGAAACCGCAACTAAGAAGACTAGTCAGTCATCCAATCTGAGCAATGTCCTGCTCGTCGTCGTTCTTGTGCTTGTGGTCGTTAGTGCATTTATGCAAGGGTATATCTTTGGTGTACAGCACGAGCTCGAACGACAAGAAACTTCGGGATATATTTACGAATACTACGAACCAACACCTCCGCTGATGGAGAACGTCTAGTTCTCCAGGTAACTTACGTCCGCCGCTTTCCCACCCCCCCCTTTTTTTTTCTCACCTACCGACTTTGTCCGCCACTAAGGCACAGTTGCTTGATCAGCTTTGATCAGTGACCGTGCCTTTTTGTTTTTAAAAAACTATGTGTTATGCTTAAACTACTTCCCCTAAGTTATTAATTAAATTAATAGACTATGCAAGTTAATCAAAGTATTTTTCGAGGTTACGATATTAGAGGTTTAGTTGGTACAGACTTATCGCCAGAATTTTACGAACACGTTGGTCGGGCTCACGGTACTTTTCTCAAAAAATTAGGTCTTACTCAAGCAGTCGTTGGCTATGATTGTCGTGCCACCAGTCCCGAGTACAGTGAAGCCTTTATTCGTGGATTAACTTGGACCGGTTTGGATGTTGTCAATATTGGTCTAACTATGGTTGGTATTTTTTATTGGTCTCAATATTATCTCAACATCAAAGGCGGTGCCTTTATTACTGCTTCTCATAATCCGGCTGAATATAACGGTTTAAAATTAGCCTCTGACCTTTCTGAAACTTTGGTTAGCGAAGGTATTCAAGAAATCAAAAATACTGTCTTAAACGAAACTTATTCGCAGGGTGAAAAAGTTGGTAGTGTCACCGAACAAAATATCAACGATGTTTATTTTAAAGATGTTTTATCGCGGTTTAAAAACTTTAAACCGATGAAAATATTGATCGATGGTAGTTGTGCCACCGCTGGTGTTATTGTTCCAAATGCATTACGTAGTGCCGGTTTTGAAGTAGTCGAAAAAAATTGTCAAATTGATCCAACTTTTCCATTAGGCACACCCGATCCGACCGAATCAGTTGTTGCTAAAAGAATTTCTCAAGAAGTTATCGAATCTGGTGCCGATATTGGTTTTACTTATGATGCCGACGGCGACCGTATTGGTATTGTCGACGACAAAGGTGGAATTATTTGGAACGATATTATCGTGGCCCTTATGGCTGCCGATGTTTTGGCTTATCACCCCAATTCTGTCATCACCTTTAACACTCTCTGTTCAAAATTAGTTCAGGAAACTATTACCAAAAATGGCGGTAAACCAAATATGGTTCGTACTGGTCATTCATTTGTTAAAAAATACAATAAAGAAGCCGGCGGTGCTTTTGCCGGAGAACTTTCCGGTCATTTCTTCTTCTCGGCTGATTTTTACAATCATGACGATGGTTTTTATTCTACTGCCAGAATGTTGGATTATCTTGGAAGAACTGGACAAAAATTATCCCAAGCTGTAGCTGCTTTGCCTCAGTATATTTCCAGTCCGGAAATTAAAGTTGGTTGTCCTGATGATCAAAAAGTTATTCTTATGGATAAAATTAGTCAAGTTTTAAAGCAGGATTATCCTCAGGCTGAAATTATTTCTGACGAACGCCGTGCTGGAGATGGTGTCAGACTTGAACTTTCCGATGGTATGTTTGTTGTCCGTTATTCTCAAAACGGTCCATATATCACCATAAAATTCGAATCCAACAATCAAAAAGGCTACGATGAATTAAAAGTTTATATCAATAAACTCCTTCATTCTTATCCGGAAATTGATTGGGGATATGGTGTCAACGTTGAAAGTCTAGAATAATACTCCACTATTTATTTATTCTAAATTATGCCATAATCACAGCATAATTTATGGCATCTTGTGAAAAAGATCATCTGCCACAAAACCCTTCAAAATTAATTAACGGGGTTTCGATGGACAGATTTAGTCAGGTTTGTGATAATTTTATTGATTTCCAGGTACCAAATCAGACTTTAGAAGAGGTTTCTTCGGTCCTTAAAAATGGTGCAAATATTGCCTTAGTCACTAATCATCAAAGTTATTTTGAAATCGAAGCTATCAGGTATTTTTGTCAAAGATTAAATCAGGTATCAGAAAAACCGATTCCTTCAGTACTTTTTTATTCTGCTCCGGCTGTTGAATCAAACACTAAATTTCTTCTTGAGACCAGGTTGCCAATTTACCGACAACACGGTTTAATTCTTTTACCAATAATTAGACAAGTTGACAAAACCAATAAATATCAGGAATGTATTACTCCAGAAATGCGCTCTCAAACGCGTAAAAGTCTTCAGTTATATGCCGACACTATTAAACAAGGTGGTTGTTTGCTTATTCATCCGTTTGAATTAACCCTACAGGGTGGCAGATTAAATTTAATGACCGGCGAAATCAATGGCATTCAACCAAACAAAGAAGCCAGCTTGGTCAGTCTTATAAAAAGTGGTTTCTATTTTTTGCCTTGTGGTGTCGATGGTTCATACAAAGTTATTAATCCAGACAATAATCAACCGAGTTGTGATTTTATTAAGGCTCTAAATAATATCCCATCATCTAATCAACCAGTAAGCTTCAGAACCTGTCTCTTATACACATCT
>JAHBAQ020000024.1 GCA_018500045.2 Candidatus Shapirobacteria bacterium
ATGGCATTACGTTCGCCAAATTGATCCATAGCACCAACTTTGATAAGACTTTCGAGAACTCGTTTGTTAACTTTTTGACTGTCAACTCTAATACAGAAATCATTGAAATTCACAAATGGTCCGTTTTCGTTTCTCTCGTTGATAATATTTTCGATGGCAGCGTCACCAACATTTTTGATAGCACTAAAACCGAAACGGATAGCCATACCTTCAAGAGAATTAGGATTTTCTTCAATTTCAAAACCACTGTTGGAACGATTAATGTCGGGTGGGCCAACAATAATGCCGGTTTTTCGGCTTTCTTCGATACCTGTAGTGATTTTTTCGGTATCACCAGATTCGGCAGTGAGTAAGGCACACATGTATTCGACTGGGAAATTAGCTTTCATGTAAGCAGTACGGTAAGCCAACATACCGTATGAAGCGGCATGAGCTTTGTTGAAACCGTAGCTAGTGAAGGGTTCAATATAGCCAAAAATTTCCTGGGCTTTTTGAGGAGTGTAACCATTACTAATACATCCTTGGATAAATTTCTCCTTTTGAATAGCCATTTCTTCCGGGATTTTTTTACCGATGGCTTTACGGAATTTGTCGACTTCAGTCCAGTTGTAACCAGCAAGTTCGATAGCAGTATACAAACAGTCGTCTTGATAAACCAATAGACCATAAGAACTTTTTAAGAACTTCTCCATTTTTGGGTCAAAAAAAGTTACCGGGGAAGTACCACTTTTGCGAGCAATGTATTCGGGGATAATAGCCATAGGACCGGGACGATAAAGAGCGACCATAGCCATTAAATCCTCGACTCGATTTGGTTTTAGTTCTTTAAGCCATTTGGTCATACCGTCGCCAGAAAGCTGAAAGGTGCCCATAGTATCACCGCGAGAAAGCATATCGAAAGTTTTTTTATCGTCAAGCGGAATTTTACTAAGGTCAACTTTAATATTTTTAGTTTTGCGAACATTGACGACAGCTTGACCCAAGAAAGATAAATTACGGATTCCAAGAATATCGAACTTGATTAAGCCGACATCTTCGGCGGCGTGCATTTCATATTGAGTAATGGTTTTATCACCACCAGTTTCTAGTTGAGTTGGAGAAAATTCATTAATAGTGGTGGGAGAAACAACGATAGCACAAGCGTGAACACTAATATGGCGGGCACAACCTTCGATTTGTTTGGCAAAATCAATAATTTTTTTGGCGTCTGGATCGGTAGTATAGAGGTCTTTGAGGTCAGGGGTGGTGTCGAGAGCTTTGTCGATGGACATGGGAAAACCTTGAGAGCCTTCAGGGATAAGCTTACTTATTTTGTCACCGACGACATATTCATATCCCAAAACACGGGCAGTATCACGAACAGCATTTTTGGCCATCATTCTTCCAAAAGTACAAATTTGAGCCACAGCATCTTTGCCGTATTGATCGATGATGTGGTAAAGCATTTGTTGGCGTTTGTCATCGGCGATGTCTAAGTCAATATCGGGAGGAGAAGGACGGTCTTTGTTTAAAAACCTTTCAAAAGGAAGTTGGTATATTAATGGGTCAACAGTAGTGATGCCCAGAATAAAAGCAACTAAACAACCACCGGCGGATCCTCTAGTGTTGGTGGGAGTATCGTTATTTTCAGCCCACTGAATAAAGTCGCGCATAATTAAGAAGTAGGCGGCGTAACCCTTGGTACAAATGACATCCATTTCATATTCAATTCGGTCAATAATTTCCTGATTTAAATCATCACCATAATGTTGTTTGGCGGCATCATAAACAGAATCATGCAATGCTTCTTCGGCTGTTTTACCTTCGGGTAATTTAAATTTGGGGAAATACCATTTGCCGAGCTCGATTTCGACATTACATTTGTCAGCTATTTTTTGAGTATTTTCTAAGGCATCAGGAAAATCAGCAAATTGCTCGGCCATTTCTTCTGGAGATTTGATGTAAAAGTCGGGAATATCGAGCATACTAAGACGTTTGGCATCATTAAGAGTAGTTTGGGTATTAATCATCATCAAGACGTCTTGAGCGGCAGCATCTTCCTTCTTAAGATAATGAGCATCGTTGGTAGCAATAAGAGGAATGCCTAATTCTCGGCTAATTTTAATAACACCTTCATTAGCAATATCTTGTCCTTTAAGGCCGGGGTGGCGTTGTATTTCTAGATAATAATCTTCACCAAAAAGTTGCTGAAAATCTTTAGCTCGTTTTTTGGCTTGTTCATAATTATTATCTAAAATTAATTGACCAATTTCACCTTCAATACAAGCACTACTACATATAAGTCCTTCGTGATATTTAACTAAAGTTTCCCAATCTATACGTGGTTTATAGTAGTAACCTTCAATATGGGCGATACTGATTAACTTCATTAAATTTTTATAACCCTGATTATTTTTGGCAATTAAAATTAAGTGTTGATTGCGACGATTGTTGGCTGATTTGTCGAGTCGGCCGTTTTGAGCTAAGTAGGTTTCACAGCCAATAAGTGGTTTAATGTCGGCTTTTTTGCAGGCTTTATAAAATTCAATAACACCATACATAGTGCCGTGATCAGTGATGGCGATAGAATTCATCCCCATTTCTTTGACAGTATTAACTAAATTTTTGATTTTAGTTAAACCGTCTAAAAGAGAATATTCGGTGTGGACGTGTAAGTGAACAAAAGACATATTAGTAGTTTAAAGTTAAAAGTAAAAAGTTAAAAGGCTAATAAAATAAGTCAAATTTTGAAAATACTGATATTGTGCGGTGATTAAAGCATTTGTTGAAGGGCTTTGACACGATCTTCAATAGGTGGATGGGTAGAAAAAAGACTAGCAATTTTGTTGCCTTTAAATGGATTAGTAATGTAAAGCGAGGCAGTGGCAGTAGAAGCGGTATCAAAGACAATATTATCTTGAGAAATTTTAGTGAGAGCGTTAATTAGACCTTGGGGTTGACGGGTTAGTTTAACAGCTGAGGCATCAGCAAAATATTCGCGGCGGCGAGAAATAGCTAATTGAATTAGTTGGGCAATAATTGGAGCGAAAATAATTAGAATAAAACCAAGAATAGCGATGAGATTACCGCTTTGGTTATCTTCCCTGTCATTATCTCTTTTAAAAAATGACGATCTATAGGCCATATTGATAATTATCGATAATGAGCCGATTAAAATACTGACGATGGTCATTAGTAAGATATCGTAATTTTTGATGTGGGAAAGTTCGTGAGCAACAACCCCTTCGAGTTCGGTACGATTAAGTTTTTCGAGTAAGCCGGTGGTAACACAGACAACAGCGTGATTTGGATCTCGACCAGTAGCAAAAGCATTCATAGCATCGGTTTCGATAACATAAATTTTGGGCACTGGAGTTTGATTGGTGATACTTAAGTTTTCTACTACAGTGTAAAAGTCAAAAAATTCTTTTCGAGTAGCTGGTCTGGCTTGGTTTAAAGTTAGGACAATTTTGTCGCCCCAAAAATAACTGGCAAAAGATGATCCTAGGGATAAAACGAAAGCAAAAAACAAAAGTGAATTATCGAGGTTATAAGTATGGGTAATAATCAGAGCCACACCAATAATGAAGGCAGTGAAAAAAGAAATAATCACGCCTGAACGAATTTTATTTTTGGTGATTTGCTCGTAAAAATTAAGCATACTTTAGTAGAAAGTATAAAGTGGAAAGTTTAAAGTTATAAATAAAACAACTTTTATAAATTTACTTTTGGATTTTTGAGATCTTCAGAGGTGACTGTGGTAGCAGAAACACTATCTGGCATAGATAAACCTTTTTCTTCTTTAAAACCAAAGAGTTGAGCAATCCAAAGACCAGGGATGGTGGCAATGCTAGTATTGTAGTCGGCGGTAAGATCAATTAGAGTTCGACGAGCATACATAATTTTGTCAGCAGTATCTCGAAGTTCGTCCATAAGATTGTTGACTAAACCAGAAGATTGAATTTCTGGATTACTTTCAACGACAACTCTAAGAGAACTAAGGACTTTGTTAACACTTTCCTGAGCCTTATCGATTAATTTTGGGTTATTATTAGAGGCGGCGGTTTCGACCATTTTTCGAGCACTAGTTAATTCATCAAAAATACCTTTTTCGTGTTTCATAAAGCCTTTAACCGAGTCAACAAGATTAGGGATCAGATCGGCTTGACGTTTGAGTTGGTTACCAATTTCTTGAAGAGAGGCTTTGATTCGAACTTGAAGAGTTTTAAATTTATTATAAAAACTCATTAGGACTAAGGCTAGGATAATAATGATGGCGAGGAAGATAAACATACTTATTTTGAATAAATTTTAATGTGATTGATTATAACATTTTTTAGCGTCTTCAATTTCTTTTTCACCAAGACGTAGCTCGGGTTTGATGTAGTCTAATTTGAGAAAATTATAGAGTTTTTCTTCGGTTTCAAATGTATGTATTTTACCAGTTTTAAGGTCTTTAATACCATATTCAGAGACAGAATAACCCAAAGACAGGGCGTATTTGCGTAACAAAATATTGTGTTGACGAGAACCAGTAAAGTGCTGGACTAATGAGGCAAAATTTTTGGCAGGTTGAATCATAATATCAACACGAATATCGGGATAAATCTTAATAGATGCTTTTTTGGATCCGCGATTAATAGTTTGAATATTGTCAGAATATTCGAGAAATTTATCTAAAATTAGTTCTGACTTCTCGGCTTTAGCAACTAAATCGATATCTCCGACTGTGGTGGAATGACGACGAAGGCTACCTAAAGCGATAAATTCAATTTTAGGGAATTCTTTTTTTAAAAAAGAAATAATTTTGTCGGCATTATCTTTGGCTTCTTGATAACTCATTCGGCGAGATTGACCTAGGAAAATTAAAGTATTTTTTAAAATGGATTGCTCTGATTTGACACCAAAATGAGGCCAATTTCTGATTTTACCTTGGCGACAGTACTTAATTAATTGATCTAAGGCTTTAATTGGATCTTTAGAAAATTTAAGTTTTTTAGTTAAAACAGAGGCGGTTTTTGGACCAATACTGTTGATCTTAGTAAAAGTAAAAACTAAAGGAGAAATCCCTTTAAAAGCTTTGATGATATGTGGGTGAAGTTTATTTTTGGTAAAAAGATAAGTAATTTTAGTAAAAATATTAGGACCAATACCGGGGATGTTGTCAAATAGTGCGGGATTTTTTTGCCAAAGTTTAAAGACAGATTCGGGGTAAGTCAAAATAGTTTCGGCGGCATCCTGATAGGATTTAATCCGGAAAAAATTTTTCTTCTTAATCTCGTAGGCAGTAGCAATATTTTGAAGTAACTGGGCAACCTCGGCATTAGAGTAGTCTTTTTTGGATTTACTCATTAAACAATTATGACACCAAACAGATGATTGTTAAATCCTGATTATTTGTTTCCTTTCTGGACCGGTACCTAAAATAGTTACACGACAATTGGTAATCTTTGAGATTAAGTTAATATAATCTTTGGCTTCCTGGGGAAGTTCATCAAAACTTTTCGATAAACTAACTCTGTCTCCATTCCAAGAAGGGATTTCTGTATACACCGGTTCGACATTATCAAGCCACCACTGATACGGACGGTAATCAATTTTTTCTCCGGTTGTTTTTGATCGATATTCGGTACAAATTTTGATTGGATCTCCTGGCTTGGTGGCATCCATATGACTGATAGCTAATTCATTGGCGTGGCTAACTTTGGCATAAAAGGCAGTAGAAACCATATCAGGAAAAACAATATCGCGAGGTCTGCCAGTAGTTCCGCCAAATTCGTGAAAATTATCTCGATACCAGCCAGCTAACTCGTCGGGCATTTGAGTGGGTAATTTTCTGGATCCGACACTGGAACAGTAAAGTTTACTGATACCAATGCGATGTTCTATATCTAAATGATTTACAATGCCCTCAGTGGCAGCGTCTATACCGACAAATGAAGTATCTGAAGCAGTAATATCCGGCTTGACACCATATTCCTGGTGAAGTCCCATACCTTGGGACATTTCAAATAGGAAAGCGTAACGTACTGGATTATTCCACGATTCTTTGAGAAATTGGTAAACATCACTAACATAAGGAGTGATTATTTCACGATAGTGTTTTATATCAGATAAGAACTTTTGTTTGTCCCCAACTGGTCTTTTTTCACCCTTAGTGTCGGAAAAAATAGGAACAGCGATCGAGGACATATCACCTACACCCATACCGTTAATGATCTGACTATAGAAATCGTAATGTCTTTCGAATAAATCAAAGTTACCTTCGATTAAATCTTTGACATAAAGTTGTTGACGTAAGACTCTGTCGGCGTATGCTGGACTGATACCTTGACCAGTGGCACCCTTACCAACATCTTTACTTTTTAGAGCAAACTCAAAAGCTTGGTGAGTAGGTAAGGCTAAAGTAGCACCGCTACTAACTTTGATGGATGGATTCTGTTTTTTTCCGGATATTTCCTTAACTTTTTCAATTTCATAAATTAATCCCTGTGGGTTGACAACTTTGCCATTTCCGAGAATGGCGTAAACATTTTCGTTAAAAACACCACTAGGTAGTTGATGTAAATTAATGGCGATATTTTCACCACTACTTCGGTTAATTTCAACTCGGTGTCCGGCATTAGCTCCACCGTTGACGCTGTAATCGATACATATTAAGCCGCGACTGACATATTCTTCAACTATTTCGTCGGCGAATTTGGCTTTACCTTCGTCACCCCACTGGGCACCTTGAATAGCACTACTGTTTGGACGACTTTCTACATTTTTTGTCATATGTTATTTTAGGTTTAAAGATCAGTTAAAGAAACTAATTTATTTGATTAAAAGAAACCTGTATAATTGGGAAATAGATATTTTTTGGGCGAATTATCAGAACGTTGAGTAAACGAATTAATTTTGATATAGTATCAAAGTACTTAATAGACCAAGGGCTCGTGGTGCAGCGGTCTAGCACATCCGCCTGTCACGCGGAAGATCGTGGGTTCGAATCCCATCGGGCCCGCTTGTGAAATTAATCCCCTATTTTAGGGGATTTTTTTGACGATGTGGTAAAAAATGTAGTTTTTGAAAATTGTTTGTGTTTGTAATTTTTATTTTTGTAATATTAGTTGAGTGTTTATGGCTTTTGATGTGTGATAGATTTGATTATGGATAAAAAGAAAAAGTTTTTAGTGGATAGTATAAAAGGTAAGATTACGGATTTAATTTTTGAGAGGATGATGAAAAATGATCCGAACCATTGTTTTACTGTTATTCCTTTTGGTTATGAATATACAATTCCAGAATTAGCCCAGTATCAAGATCTTATTGAAAATAATACAGTTTTATCTTCTATCAGAAGGTCTCCTGATTTTATTCTGATTAAGAATGATAAGACTAAAGTTTATTTTGTAGAGGTTAAATATAGAAAATATTTGCATAAAATTGATATTTTTGAACGATCCAAAGAAATTGTTAGATATTGGCCTGATACTTTTTTGTTTTTGGCAACCCAGGATGGTTTTTATTTTGATAGTTGTAAAGAAATCATTGCTAACAATGGGCTAATTAATAAATTGAATAAGAATATTGTTTCAGTTGAAACACAGATTGAATACCTTTCTATATTAAAAGATTTTATTCGAATTTAGAAACGTTCCAATATCGTTCCATACGGCCCGCTTTGTAAATCCCCTATTTTAGGGGATTTTTTTGATTAGATCCTTGATGTCACTATATTCAATAATTAGGTCGGAAATACCTCCGACAGTAGTGGAATATTCTGAGTTTTGTTGTCGGATGTAAATGATGTATTTTTTTAGGGCTTTGGCATAGCCGACTTCTATTCCGATACCAATTTGTTTGTTGGATATTTCAGCTATTAAAATATCAGATTTTTTAATTTTATTTAAGGCTTGATCCATCATATCTTGGTTGTTTTTAAATTTTTGATGTTTAGCAAAAACAAATGAATAAACTTGGTTGTGTCCTATTTTTAAAAACTTGGTTAATTCTTGATGAAACTTAAGATATTTTTCTTTGTTAGAGAAATCGTAAGAGATGAATATTTTTTTATTTTTCATAAGTATGGTTGGAGTTTTTGGTCTAACTGGTTCAAAATTTCTAGGTGTAGATTTTTTAAAAAATTATTCCAAATCATATAATGGTGTTTGTACTCTTTGATTAATGGAATGATTTCATCAGGGTTTTTGTTAACTAAAATTTTGTATCTTTTTATAGTTACTTCAGGAAGAGTGATTAAATCAATAATATCCGGTGTCATTTTGTCTATGGCTTTGGCGAATTTGGCAGTATCTGAATTTAAATTTTCCATTTCGAGATAAGTTGAATGGAATTGTTTTGGAAGGAGTTTTAAGGCCTGGTTCTTTTCGTTTTGACTTTCTTTTTTAGTAAAAGTAATTTCATCGCCAGTGATAAGTTCACCAATATCGTGGATGGCTAACATAATCAAGGCAGTACCTAAATCAACATTCTTGTTTTTGATATATGGGTAAATTGTCGTGGCAATAATTGGTAAACTGCCGGAATGTTCAATTAAAGGTTCCCTAACGACTAAATCTTTGCAGTTATATTGGTAATTTTGGAATTGATTTTGGATTTTTTGGAGATGAAAAGGTTGAGTGTTGGCTCGGTGTTCGGTGGAATATCTGGTATAAACAAAGATAATTTGACTTAGAACTTTTTGATAAATGTTCTCCATTATCTGGATTATACAGTTAATTAAATTATTGATTGAATTAGAATTATTGGTTACTGGTATAATGTAATCCGAGTATCGGCCATTAGCGGCGGGATACTTTTTAAAACTAGTGCTTTTGGACTTTTAAATTTCAAGTCATTTGGTTTTACATTCCTGGGGGATGTAAAAAAAAGATAAGGGGTGTTCTGGATGAAGAAGAAAAGATTAACAGCAAAGGAATGGAGGATCACTTTATCGCGATACCTGAAGAAGAAAAAATGTGGTCTGATGGCTGGATATAAGTTTATGGTTAACACCTATGGAATGCCTGTTATGGAGGAAGGTACCCCCGCCGGTTTTGAACTAGACGGAATTGACTGATGACTTGATAGAAGAAAAACGGTGATATGGATTATATCCAGATCATTTAACAAATACAAAAGCACACCCCCTCAATTGATTGACTGCAGCTTAGCTGTATGTAAATTGATTGAGGGAAAAATTTTTATTCTAAAATACCGTTTAAATCAACATCATAGATAATTTCTTCGGCGATGAGTCGATAGTTAAGAATTTCGTTTTTATCAAACCAAATTTTGATTTCTTTTTCGGCCTCGTCGACGGTACCAGAGGAGTGAATAATATTCCTAACAGCGCGAGAATCGGTGTCGGCGGCGGTATAAGAATCAATAGTATAATCACCGCGAATAGTGCCAGGGGCTGAAGTTAATGGTTCAGTAGAACCAGTAATTTTTCGAACGATAGAGACAGCTCCCATACCTTGCCATACCATAGAAACCACAGGTCCACTGCTCATAAAATCCATTAATTTTCTTCGGATGCCTTCGGCGAATTCTACAGGATCGTTACCAGGTAATGGTAACCCTTTAGCTTTGTATGATTCAAATGTCTTAGTGCCACTTTTAAGGGCCCATTCAGGGTCGATAGAATAATGTTTGAGAGCAAGGTCTTTTGTTGGAATAACCATTTTTAGGCCAACTAATTTAAGACCACAAGTTTCGTATCTTTTGATAACTTCACCAATCAAACCACGTTGAACACCATCTGGTTTTATAATGACTAAAGTTTGTTCTTGTTTACTGTCAAAATTTTTCATATGTGGCCTATTTTGTAGGAAAAAATATAAATAATCAAGCAGTAAGTGAGTTGAATATATTGATGTTTGTCGATATAATCCGTTTATGGATAAAATATTCAAAGCTTTGGCTGATAAAAATAGAAGGAAGATTTTGACATTATTAAGAGATGAGGAAAAAACGGTCAGTCAGCTTTTGAAAGATTTTGAAATTGGTCAGGCAACATTATCAAATCATTTGTCGATTTTGAGAAAAGCAAAACTGGTGGATTTTAAAATAAATGGAAAACTCAGAATTTATAGGTTAAATAAAGATCTTTTGGTTGCGTTTGCGGAGAATCTGCGTAAATTTGTTGGAAAAATGGATGAATCGTTTGTTGAAGAGATTGAAATTCGGACTCGAAGGGTGTAAATTGGAATTAATTTATAATTAATTATTATCTATACTTGAGTAGTATGAATTTTGTGGCAATAAAAAATAAATATTTTAAATCAACAGAAGAGATTGTGAGTATGTTTTTAGGTTTGGTTATAGTGGTTGTGGTAGGGTCGTTAATTTTTAATTATTTTCAAAAAAATAAAGGAACGATTGATATACCAGGAGCTTCGACAGAGATTAAATTGACCGATGTTGTGGGTGATCGTTTAACAGTAGACGGGGAGAAAGTTTATGAAGTAGTTAAAGGTGATAGTTTATGGAAAATTGCAGTTAAAGAGTATGATGATGGTTATGCTTGGGTTAAAATTGCGGCTGCTAATAATTTTAAAAATGCCTCTGTAATTGAAGTGGGACAAAAAATAGTTTTACCTAAATTGGAATCTAAAACAGTAGTTTCGAGTACAAAAGATTTATCAAAAGGTTCTTCTGTTTCGCAGGGTGGTGAGTACAAAGTAGTTAAAGGTGATAGTTTATGGAAAATTGCGGTAAGAGCTTATGGTGATGGTTATCAGTGGACAAAAATTTGGCAAGAAAACAAAAATAAGCTTAATAACCCCAATAGTTTGGAAATTGGGATGATGTTGAATGTACCTAAATTGAATTAGTTTGGCCGTGTTAGAATAATTCAGATGCGGCTATAGTTTAATGGTAAAATGTGTCCTTCCCAAGGATATGTTGAGGGTTCGATTCCCTCTAGCCGCTCTGTAATTTAAATTTAACGCCGGAGTAGCTCAGTTGGTAGAGCAAAGCTTTCGTAAAGCTGAGGTCGGGAGTTCGACTCTCCCCTTCGGCTCTTAAATCAGTTTTTTTTAGATGCTAAATTATAGATTGTCGATAAATATGACAAAAATTTGTTATACTTTAAGACGTTATGGCAGAATTTAAGCGTTCACGTTTAGACCGAAAGAACAACGAACAAATAACAAAAAAGACGGTTTTTTTGGGATTTATAACTATTGTTTTGGCTGTGGTTACTTTAGTGTTTGGTTTACCATTATTAATAAAATTGTCAGTTTTTTTGGGGCAGGATAGGAATAAAAAACAATCAGAAAGTGAAATTAAGAAAGTTCCACCAATAGCACCTCGGTTAATAATTCCTTATGAGGCAACAAATAGTGGTGAAATAAAAGTAAGTGGTTTTGCGGAGGCTAAAGTAACGGTGGAATTGTTTAAAAACGATGTTTCGGTTGGAAAAACTGAGGTAACAGAAAACGGTGATTTTACTTTTGATAAATTATCTTTGAATGAGGGGGAAAATAAATTTACAGCAATGGCCAGTACTGAAGAGTCTGGTAGTGGTGATGATTCTAAGGCTTTGGTGGTGGTTTATGATAAAAAAGCACCAGAATTAATTTTAACTAATCCAAGTGAAGAAAATTTAACGGTTGATTATGCTGATTTTGATATTATCGGAAAATCAGAGAGTGGGTCAAGTGTCTCTGTTAATAATAGAATTGCCAGTATTGATAATGAGGGAAATTTTAAATTAAAGTGGCAATTGAACACTGGTAAAAATGAATTGGAAGTAACAGTTAGGGATTTGGCGGGTAATGAGACAAAAAAGAAAATAGTAATAACTTATTCTCTTTAAATAAAAACTAGGGCTAGTAAAATCCACGGGTATAGAAGAGAGTTGGCAAAAAGTGAGTGAATAAAAATTCCGACAAGACAAGATTGGATAATCAGATTTGATTGAATAAATATTTTTTTGAATCCGATAGTAAATAAAACTCCGCCGATAATTCCAGTACTAATAAGAATTGTTAATAAACTACTGTCGAAACCACTATTAGAATGTGACATTTCATTGGTGGTTTTTTTGAAAAAAGGAATATTGTTGTAACCAATACCAAAAATTGGATATTGTTTAAACAAGCTTAGACCTTCTTGGTAATTTTCGATTTTGGCGGTGATAGATGAGGTTCTCTCGAGTTTTGTCCCCTCTCCAGCTTGACGTGGTAGTAAAAGTATGGTGGCTAGAACTAGTAATAAACTCGATAAAAATATGGAGATTTTTTTATTTTTCCAACCAATAAAACCGGAAACAAAAATTAATGACAATAAAGTTGATCGACTGTAAGTTAGAGCTAGGGTTAGATAACTAATAATTAATAGTGGCCACCTATAGGGTGTTTTTTTATCTAAAAAAAGCTTGATGATAAATAAAAGGTAAATAAGGCCAGTGAATGTAGGATCGAAATAAGTACTGACTAGACGATAAAGATGTGGGTCCCAATTAATAATGTCGAAATAGGTGAAGTCTGGCCAAAAAAAGTATTGAATCAACCCAAAGATAATATTGGCAATAATCGATAGGTAAAATAAATTTTTGAATTTTTGGATAATTTTTGGCGGAAAAATAAAAAATGAGATTAAGCAAGTTAGCCTAACTAGATAAAAAAAAGGTTTAAGAGAATAAAATTGATACCTCAATAAAGTAATTCCCAAAAGAAACCAAGCGTAGACTAAAAAATAAGCTAAAAATTTATTTTTATTTTTAAGATTATGTTGTTTTAATTGGATAATAAAGTTGTATAAGCTGAAAGCAATAATAGAAATGTCGATTAAGGGAAAGTTAATACCGAAAAGATTAAGACGGAAGATTTGACCAATAAAGAAAGAAAAGCAAACAAAACCAAAAATTATTGTCTGTACAAATGCCATAATTTTGCCTTATTAAGAAATACATGAAAACTCATACATAAGGCCATTATGATGCCGGCGGTACCATCAAGAAAACCAAGTTTGAGGAAATAGTCCTCAATAAATTTTCCTATGGGGAAAAAAATAATCTGGTAAATATTTACTTTAATTCCTTGAGAATACATTTCTTGCGATCGAATGTCGGTGTAAAAATTTATTTTTTGAATAAATGATTTAATTGTTTGATGAGAATAGTGTTTAATTGACAGATCGGTTTTTTTTATGTCTTTTTTGGTGTCCCAAACTTCATGGACTTGACCGGTAAATTGGCCATATTTTTTATGTACCAATCTGGTAAAGTTTAGAAAAGCATTTTCGCCGTGAGACAGGGGTTTGCCAAGAAAAATATCTTGTCTTTTGAAAGAATAAGATTTATATTGATCTTTGTCGAAATGATTTAAAAATCGGATTAATTTTTTACTAGGTTGTTCGTCGGCGTCAAGAGAAAAAATCCAATTATATTTAGCTTGAGAAATGCCAAAGTTGCGTTGAGAAGCAAAGTTGTTGTTTAAAGAATGTTTTAAAATTTTGACTTGTCGATGTTTAGATTCAAGTTTTTTAATAATTTCAAGCGTATTGTCGGTTGAATTATCGTCAACTATGATTATTTCTTTAATAGCTGGACAGGTTTTAAGCCAAGTAAAATTACGTTCCAGATTTTTGGATTCATTGTGGGTTAAAAGAAGGAGGGAGAGATTATTATGGAGTTTTATTGTTGATGTGTTCATAGTAATACTTTAGTATTTTACCAGAAGTATACTTCCAATTGATCGTATTTATCTGTTTAAATTTCAATTTATCTTGTGATAGGATTTTTTTTAATATTTTTCTGGCTTCATTTAGATTTGAATATAAATATCCATTGATATTATTTTTAATAATTTCAGGTGTCCCTCCTTCTTTTTTACCTAATACTAAACAGTTGTTGGATGTTGCTTCAAGAGTAGTTATTCCAAACGGTTCATTCTTGTTATTAGCCAAATATATTGAAAAATACTTATACAAATCGTCTTTAATTTTGTCGTTTTCTGTTTTAATTATGTTTAAAAACACTTTTTTCTTTTTTGCAAGTTTATATATTTTTTTCGTTTCAGAAGTTTCTCTACCGAGTATCGTTAAGTTGTTAGTGATATCACTTAGTTGGTTAACAGAGAAATCGTGACCCTTAAGTTTTGATAATTGTCCTACAGATAAAATTTTTTTATTGTTTTCTCTTAAAATATTTTTTGGTTTTATTGGTTTAAGACCTGGGTATATGACTGTTGAATTTTTATTATAAAT
>JAHBAQ020000074.1 GCA_018500045.2 Candidatus Shapirobacteria bacterium
TCTTGTAATTTCTTGCGGCGGGAGGGGTGGCGGAGTTTGCGGAGGGCTTTGGCTTCGATTTGACGAATACGCTCACGAGTGACGTTGAAAATTTTGCCAACTTCTTCGAGAGTTTTTGGAGTTTCGCCCATTAAACCAAAACGGAGAGACAAAACTTTGGTTTCGCGTTCGTCGAGAGACGATAAAACTTCTTCGATAGATTCGCGGAGTAATTCTTTGCTGGTTTCTTCGTAAGGAGATAATTGAGTGGTGTCTTCAATAAAATCACCCAAAAATGAGTCTTCATCGTCGCCAACCGGAGTAGAAAGAGAGGTAGTATCCTGAGAAATACGATAAATTTCTTCGACTTTATCGATAGGAATACCGACTTCGTCAGCAATTTGATCAACAGTTGGTTCTTTGCCCAATCTTTGGGTTAAAGCACGAGTCGCTTTGTAAACTTTGTTGATGGTTTCGACCATATGGACGGGAATACGAATAGTTTTGGCCTGATCAGCAATGGCGCGGGTAATAGCTTGGCGAATCCACCAAGTAGCATAGGTAGAAAATTTGAAACCACGGTGCCAATCGAATTTTTCGACGGCGCGCATCAGACCTTGATTACCTTCTTGAACCAAATCGAGGAAAGTTAGTCCACGACCAATATATTTTTTGGCAATAGAAACGACTAAACGTAAATTGGCGTTGATAAGAGCTTCGCGGGAAAGGGTAGAACCTTTTTCGATATCTTTGGCTAAAGAAACTTCTTCGTCGAATGTTAAAAGGTTAATTTTGCCGATTTCTTTGAGATACATGCGGACAGAGTCGACATTACCTTTTTGGGTTAAAAGATTGAGAAGATCAAAAGAACTGGTTTTACTATTTTCTTTTTCAATAACTTCTTTGGATTCGACTTTGTCGAAAACATCAACTCCCCTTTCGAAGAGATAATCGAAGAGATTGTCGACTTCATCGAGGTGTTTTTCAGGTTCGGGAATTTGGGCTAAAACTTCGTCGTTGGTCAAATAGTGAAGCTTTTTAGCCTGAGCTAATAAGGTTTGTTTGATTTTGGAAAGGTTTAGGGTGGCAACCATAGCCTGTATTGTATACGAAATTAACGAATAAATCTAGCTTTTTTTGATTTGGACCTTGGATAACTCAGAAAGCAGTCTATTATACTCCTTTTCGGCTTCGGCAAGCTGCTGGTCATCACCAAGACTTTCGAGTTGGGCGATTTGAGAACTGACAACATTTAGGCGGTCTTTTAGGTAAAAACTATCAAGAATGGCGACAATTTTTTGGATTTCTAAAAGTCGTTGATGAGATTCAATCGAATTGGTAGTGGTTTCCATATAAATGGCTTGGAAGACCGGTTTGATTTCGGCAGGGAGTAAATCTTCGAATGATTTTGGTTCGAACTCTTCAATTTTTAATAAATTTTCACCAATAATAAAAAAACGATGATCCTGAAGACGAGATAATTGAGAAAAAACTTTTTTGGCTAATTTGGCGGGATTTTTGGCACCAATAATGAGAGTTAATAGAAGCTGCTCGAATTTTTCGGTTTTTGAGGGTTCTATAACAGTGTTTGTTTTAGGAGTGGCGGCGTTAATATCGTGACCGACAGTGATTTTTGTAGGGGTAGGAGAAGTGCGAGGGATTTTTTTGGCTTCCTCTAAGAGAGCTTCATAGTCAGAACCAATTTCGTTAGCTAATTTTTTGAGATAGTCGGAACGAATGACAGAATTTTTGATTTTAACTAAAAAAGGTAGAACAACAGTCAAAATTTCTTTTTTGCCTTTGATCGTATCGGGATTATTGATTTTGATTTGAGATTGGATAATAAAATCCCAGATAGAAACTGTTTGGTCGAGTTGGGTTTTGAAAAACTCAAGATCATTTCGGACAGCTTCGTCGGGGTCTTTGTATTTTTCACCCAAAGTTAAGACTTTAATGTCAAATTCCATAGAATCTGCCAATTCAATACTTTTACGAGAGGCATTGGAACCGGCAAAATCGGAATCGAGACCAAGGATAAGAGTGTCGGTGTAACGACGAAGAAGTTGAAGTTGTTCCTCGGTAAAAGCAGTACCTTTGATGGCAACAATATTTTTGATGCCGGCTTGAAAAGGAGAAATCATATCAAACTCCCCTTCGGTAACAATGACGGCATTTTGTTGACGAATAAAATCTTTAGCCAAATGAAGACCAAAAAGATTAAAACTTTTGTGATAAATTTCGGTTTCAGGAGAATTAATATATTTTCCTGAGTCTTGATTTTTGGTGGTGGGCAACATTCGGCCAGAAAAACCTAAAATCCGACCGCGATAATCGGAAAGAGGAAAAGTGAGACGACCCTGAAAGCGATCGTAAACCCGAGAATTGTACTGGCTTTTGCCAAAAGTACCGGAGGCAATTAGATCATCAATTTTGTAACCTTTTTTGGTTAAGAAATTAACAGCAATGGCGGGATTTTCAGGCGAATAACCCAAACCAAATTTTTTGATAGTATCAAGACTAATTCCTCTCTTAATAACATAATCAAGAGCATTTTTACCCAACGGGTGGGTTAAAAGCATATATTGATAAAATTTTTCGACCTGAGAATTTAGATCAGATAAAACTTTTTTACGAGAATCTTGTTTGTTATCGAACTCACTTTTTTTGAGGACGATGCCGGCCATAGCAGCTAATTCGGTGAGAGCTTCGCGAAAATCGATGCGTTCATATTCTTGGATAAAAGTAAAAATATCACCAGATTTACCACAACCAAAACACTTAAAAATTTGGAGTTCTTCGGAAACAGTAAACGATGGAGTTTTTTCGCCATGAAAAGGACAGCAAGCAATATGATTGCGACCACGTTTTTTGAGGGGGGTAAAACGGTTGATGACGTCGACAATATTGAGTTTTTGTTTGATTTCTTCGACCTGATTATCCACTGGAATATTATAACAAGACTAAAGCTAAAGAACCGAACTTAACCCA
>JAHBAQ020000071.1 GCA_018500045.2 Candidatus Shapirobacteria bacterium
AGATGTGTATAAGAGACAGGTAAAGAAATGATCCGTCTAACTGTTTTTTTACTCGATGGTCGAGGCCTAGGTGTTGGGAACCAAACCATCAATCTTAAACTTCCTTCATCTGTCACCATTAATAATCAACAAGAAATCACCGATCAATCCGGCAAAGCTTTCTTTGATATTTCTTCATCAACCGCTCAAACCATCAATGTCACCGCTACTACCAACAACCTCACTCTCCCCCAAAAAATTCGTGTCGTATTTTACTAACTTTCAACTTTATACTTTCTCCTTTTAACTTTATACTTACTTAGTGAAACGTCTTCATTCTCTTTCCTATAAAACCTTATTTACTATTCTCTTTTTTGGTTTGGCTGGTATCGTTTTTTTTCTTAAAATTGGTGGTAAGACTACAAAAGTTTCTGCTGCTTGGTGGAATGATAGCTGGCATTATCGAAAAAGTATTTCTATTAACAATACTGGCTCCACTCAATCAAATGTTTATCTCACCATTTCTACCGACACTTCTGATACTTCAAAATTTCAAAATGATTGTGGTGATATTCGCTTCACCGATCAAAATTCCAGTCTTCTAAATTACTACATTGTTTCTGGTTGTGGAACCAATAATACTTCCATTCATATTAATTTCCCTAGTCTCGTCACCGGCACCTCTAGTATTTATCTTTATTATGGTAACTCTTCTGCTGATAACGGTTTTTCTGCCTCTGATTTTTCTACTGCCGCTACCAACTCTACTCCTACTCCCCAATCCGAAGAAACTGGCGGCGGCCCCATTGCCTATTGGAAATTTGATAATAATGAACTTGGTGACAATTACACCCAACTTAATTACATCACCATCAACAACGATGCCACGAACGGATATTTTAATAGTATTAATACCGGCGTCACCTATAGCAGTGCCACCAAATTAGAATTTACCCTCAAATCAACTGATACCACCGCCAGTATGGTTTTGGTTTCCGGATATGTTTCCAGCAACACTAGAGATTATCCTTGCATTTTAGGTTCCGGAGGAAATATTGCCCCGTCATCATTTACTACCTCAACCCTCACTCCATCAAATATTACCCGAGCTCAAATTTCAGACGGAAATATTAGAACTTTTACTTTAAACTTCACTAGCAGCTCTAATTACCCTATATCTTTCGGCGCTTGGATAGACAGCGTTTGGTCCAGAACTGTAGACTGGTATTCGTTTAAAATTTGGAACGGTAATACCTTAATTAGAAATCTTGTTCCAGCCAAAAGAAATTCCGATAGTGTCGTTGGATTTTATGATACCGTTAATAACGTTTTTTACACCAATGCTGGAGCTGGTAGTTTTACCGCCGGAACCACCGCCGCCTATGACTCAATTGGAAATAATAATGGAACACTCCTAGGTACCACCCTCCCCGAATGGCAAACCGGAAATCAATGTATTTCTGGAAAATGTTTAAATTTTAATGGTAGCAATAATTACCTTAAATTACCCACAATCAATAATATTCGTTCTATTAGTATGTGGACATTTATTAGATCAGGACAAACTGTTTGGAATTACCTGTTTGACGCCAGAACTGGACTTGGAGGTGGATATTTTGCCGATGGCGGTATTGGTGGTAATTGGACCAAAATGTATATCAACGGAGTCGGCCAAACTGTCAATTGGGCTAATATTCCCAAAGATCAATGGGTTCATTTATATGTTGAATCAAACACTCTATTTTCTGACGATATTAATCTTATGTCGCGTTATACCAACGACGAGTATCTTTCCGGCAAACTTGATGAAGTAAAATTTTTTAATTACCCTCTCACTGATAGTCAAATCCAAGCCGACTATCAAAGCGGTTTATCTTATCAAACACGAGTTAAAATGGGTCTTCAATCCAACACTGGCCCCGATCTAAATTCCTCCCTCATCGCCTATTGGAAATTTGACGAAAATAATGGAACTTCAGTTTATGATTCATCAGGAAATAGTCTCACCGGCACTTTTGGTACCGGCAATTCTGCCCCAACCTGGTCAACTGGAAAGTTTGGAGTTGGAAATAGTTTCGATGGAAATGATTATGTAACACTTCCACTAATTCATCCAGACAATTTAACCTACTCTGCCTGGATAAAAACTAGTCAAACAACAAACGGGATAGTTTACTGCACTAATTACGGAAATGCTTCAACTTGTTGGCATGGAGGTCTAAAAGTTTCCTCAACAGGAAAAGCCGTAATGGATATTGGATACCCTCTTTCAAGTTATAGATCTGTTACCGGAAACATCACTATCAATGATAATAAATGGCACCATCTTGTAATGACCAGCGATTCAACAGGGAGTTTTTTATATGTCGATGGAGTATTAGATACAAGTAGTTCCTACTATGTTGGACAAGTTCCCGGAAGTAGCGAAGAAAACACAACCATTGGATCACGAAAACAATATAATTATTCCACTAGCTCATGGGAATGGAATAATCCATTTCAAGGTCTGATTGATGAAGTTAAAGTTTACAACCGTGCTCTCACCGCCAATGAAATCAAACAAGATTATAATCAAGGTTCGGCTATTCAATTTGGTTCGACCAACCAAACTATCGGCGGTACCACCACGTCTCTCGATTACTGTCTCCCCGGCGACACCAGTTATTGTGCCTCCCCCATCGCCGAATGGAAATTCGATGAAGGTATCGGCACCAGTATTACCGATACTTCGGGAAATAACAAAACAGCCATATTAAGTGGTTCAAATACATCAATTTGGACTCAAGGAAAAATCGGTAAAGCGGCTAATTTTAATGGTACCAATAATTTTTATGAAACATCATCTGCTATAAATTTCGGATCCAACTCTTTTACAATAGAAACTTGGTACAAAAGTCCCGGTGTGACCAGTACCTACAACACGGCTATTATTAGCAACTACAAAGACGCGACAACACCTTGTGCCCAATTACATATATACGGAACATCCGATGCTTCTGCTGGTAAAGCTTTTATAAACATACGAGATGCCAGTGGTAATAATAACAATATTTATTCCACCAATAGAGTCGACGATGGTTTATGGCATCACCTAGCCGCTGTTCGGGATACTCAAACTGGAAATATCTATTTATATGTCGATGGAAAATTAGATAAACCAGGAGTTGGTACCTCAAATGTCGGCAGTGTAGATTCAGGACAAAATATAATTCTAGGCAGTGGACACCTCGGTCGTTTCACAGTTGCCCAAATGGACCAAGCTCGTATTTATAACTACGCCCGCACCCCCGCCCAAATCGCCTACGATTACAATAAAGGTGCCCCTGTCGGCTGGTGGAAGCTTGACGAATGTCAGGGAAATATTGCTTACGACTGGAGCGGTGTCGGCAACACTGGTGTTATCAATATCGGATCCAGCGGTTCTCAAAATTCTTTGGGCACTTGTACTGTCGGTACTTCCGCCGCCTGGACCAAT
This sequence comes from Candidatus Shapirobacteria bacterium, assembly GCA_018500045.2. Classification (GTDB taxonomy): domain Bacteria; phylum Patescibacteriota; class Microgenomatia; order UBA12405; family UBA12405; genus WARW01. Next base: position 3,455 of record JAHBAQ020000071.1, read on the forward strand.
GGCGCCGTCGGCAAAATAAATTCTTCTCTCAATTTCGACGGAACGGATGATCGAATTTCCATCGGCAATCCCTCTTCTTTACAAGTAGCTGGCACCAAAAATTTCTCTGTTGCCGCTTGGGTTTATGCCACTCAAAATAAGTGTGGTCGTGAAGGAATTGATAAAGCAGGTAATACATTGTGTGGACTAAACACTAGAGGTGGTTGGAGCCTCGGAGGCAACTCCACTAGTCTCGGATTTCATGTTTCTGATAGTACTAATACCCAATATAGGTTCCTAACTTTCACTTCACAGTTAAATACCTGGTATCACCTTGTTGGGGTTAGAAATGGGAATAATCTCTATTTATACGTTAATGGCAAATTAACCCAAACTGGAGATGTCACTGGATTCGTTATTGACGATACAAACAACCTTTCAATTGGTGGCAACACTAGCAGTGCCTGGCTTTGGCCAGGTCAACTCGACGACGTCCGAATTTACAACTACGCCCTCACCTCTGAACAAATAAAAAATATTTATAACGGCGGGGCTGTCAATTTCCAATAAAAATCTTTTTTTTAAAACCTCTCTGTCACTTCGTGACATCTCCCCTTAAAAAAGGGAGAAGTCTTTTTAAAACAGAATCAAAATCATTTAATACTTCATCGTTAGTAAATCTCAACGTTTTAATATTTACACTTTGTAAATATCTATCTCTATGCTGATCGTAATCTTTTTTACTGTCATGCGAATTACCGTCTATTTCTACGGCCAACAAAAGTTTTCTACAGTAAAAATCAACAATAAATCTAAAAATTGGTTTTTGTCTGATAAATTTACATCCATAATTATTTTTTCTTAAAAATTGCCACATTATATATTCTGCCTCTGTTGGGTTATTTCTATTTTTTATTGATAATTTTTTTAACTCTTCCAAATACCTTAAATGACCTCGATTAGTTCGATAGTTTTCTTCTGTAATCTTCATTAATTAATTGTACTAAGATTGTTCCCTTTTTTAAGGGGAGCTGTCCCGATTTATCGGGACTGAGAGGTTTAAAAATTTGTTAAACTTACTTAGTGAAACGTCTTCATTCTCTTTCCTATAAAACATTACTAACCATTCTCTTTTTTAGTCTGGCCGGTATAGTTTTTTTTCTTAAAATCGGTGGCAAAACTCAAAAAGTTTCTGCTGCTTGGTGGGATGACGCTTGGCATTATCGAAAAAGCATTTCTGTCACTAATTCTTCAGGAAGTAATTTAACTGATTTTCAAGTTTCTGTTTCTATTGGTACTAGCCAACTTGTTGCTGATGGCAAAATGCAAACTGATTGTGACGATATTAGAATTACTGATATCAATGGCAATCTCCTTCCCTATTGGATTGAAGAAAATAATCCTGGTTGTAACCAACTTACTGATACCAAAGTCTGGCTCAAAGCCAATTCTCTCCCCACTTCCGGTGCTACTATCTATGTTTATTATGGTAATCCATCAGCTACTAATTCCGAAAATGGCAATAATGTTTTTGAATTTTTTGATAACTTTAAAACTTACACCGGATGGACTGGCGACACCGGAAACTTCACCAGCACCACCGACGGTAACAGAACTGTTATAAAAGTTAATGGTAATGATGCCCCAGGAGAAATTTTTAAATCAATAAATGTTCCCAATAATTATATTGCCGAGATCGCTATTAAAGATTCTAATGAATCATCTAACTCTCCTCACCCTGGCTTAATTTTTGCTAGTAACGGTACTACTTCCAATTACAACGGATTTTATATCCGATCCCAATCAGACCAAATAGCCGGATCAAACAATGGCAGTTATGGTTCACCAGTAAACTCATTAACTATAGACACAAATTGGCACACATACAAAACTACTATCATCGGTAGTACTCTGGTCTCTTTAATTGTTGACAACTCTACTCAGGTTAGTGCTTTTGATAACTTAAATATAACTAACTCCAAATCCCATATTGGACTATGGAGTCACGACACCCAAGCTGATGGTTTTTACGATAATCTTTTTATCCGTAAATATGCTTCGTCTCAACCAACTTCCACTCCCCAATCCGAAGAATCAGGTGGTGGCCCAATCGCCTATTGGAAATTCGACGAAGGTGTCGGTTCCACTGCCTACGACTCAGCTGGAAATAATAACGGGACAATTTCTGGTGCCACTTGGCAAAATGAAAACCAATGTATTTCTGGAAAATGTTTAAGTTTTGATGGCACAAATGATTTTGTTAATCTAACCAATTTAACCAATAGTGGAACTACTTATACTTTTAGTTTTTGGGTCTATTCACGAGACAGTGCCGCTAGTAGCAAATATTTTTTTGATATTGAGTCCGGACGTCTCCTTTTCGGCTGGGGATCAGACACGGCCGGAAAAATTGGTCTATATGATGGTAGTTGGAAATTATTCGGAAACTCACCAAGTGTTAACACCTGGCACCATATTGAATTTGTACTTAATGGTTCTACTAGTATTGCCAAAATGTACCTTGATGGATCGCAATATGGTAGCGATTTATCTTTTACTCCTCATTCTATGAGTGGAAATATTTCTCTTGGTAGTCGTTATTCGAGAGATCTCTACTTTTTTAATGGTCTTATCGATGAAGTTAAAATCTACCCTTACGCTCGCACTGCCACCCAAATCAAAAATGATTACAACTCTCGTGGAAGTTTATCCGGTTCTTCGGCCAATTTAGGTATCAAATCCAACACCGCCCCCAGCTTAAAATCCTCCCTCATCGCCCATTATAAGTTCGATGAGACATCCGGAACAACAGCAAAAAATTATGGATCACTAGGATCAAATTACAATTTATCAAACATATCTTTTGTTCCAGGTAAATCTGGTTTGGGTACAAGTTGTCCATCTTCTGGAAGCTCTGGCTCAAATACAATTAATATTTCTAATGAAATTAGTGTAAGTGGTTGGATTTACCCAACCACTTACAATGGTAATTTGAAAGGTATCGTCGGAATGATTGGCTACGGACCATACTGGGGTTACTCACTTAATTTAAGTGGACAACAATTAGAGTTAAGATTTCAAGACTCAAGTGGAAACTGGCATTCATCATATAGTAGTAATTATTTCAATATCGGTAACACTAATGTATGGACACATATTACTGCAACCCACGATGGTCAAAATACAAAATTTTATATTAACGGAAAATTTATTAACCAAGAATCTATGCCCTATAATCATGGTGTTGGATCAACCAATACTATTCGTATATGTAATGTCGGTTGGGACACATTTGAAGGTAAATTAGATGAGCTAAAAATTTACAACAAAACTCTCACTGCCGACGAAGTTAAACAAGATTATAACGCCGGATCAGCTATTCAATTTGGTACCAGCAATCAAACCATTGGTGGCACCACCACTTCTCTTAACTACTGTATCCCCGGCGATACTAGTTACTGTGCCGCTCCAGTCGCCGAGTGGAATTTTGAAGAAAACTCTGGCACCACTGCCAAAGATACTAGTGGCAACAATAACAATGGTACTTTTGGCACCGGTAATTCCGCTCCCACTTGGACCATCGGCACCAACAACAAAGGCGCCGGACTAAACTTCGACGGATCAAGCGATTATATAGACATCAACAATTCATCTTCATTATCTCCAATGACTAATATTTCTCTAGAAGCCTGGGTTAAACCATCATCATCAGGAAACTATGGAATAGTTTCTAAACATTGGACCGAATACACTCTTTCCTTAAGCTCTAACCAAGTCCGGTTTGAAAGTACCAATATTAATCAATTTTCTAATAGCACTATCCCTACAAATCGTTGGTCTCATATTGTAGTTACTTACGATTCGCAAAATGTAAAGTTTTATATAAATGGAATTTTGAATAACACGGCGGTTGATGCCGACGGATTAACTAATGGATCAAATAATATTAATATTGGTAAAAAAACAAATGAGTCATATCATTTCCCCGGCTCCATTGACGGTGTTAAAATTTACAACTACGCCCGCACCCCCGCCCAAGTCGCCTACGACTACAACAAAGGCGCCCCAATCGGCTGGTGGAAATTTGATGAATGTCAGGGATCAACCACTTTTGATTCCTCTGGCCTCGGCAACACCGGTGTCATATCAATAGGTCTAAGTGGATCACAAACATCTCTCGGAACGTGTCAAACTGGTACATCTGCTGCCTGGACCAATGGTTCTAGCGGTCGCACCAACAGTTCGCTAAATTTCGACGGTGTGGATGATAAAGTAACCATTAGCGACCCTGGCAGTAATAGTCCATTAGATGCCAATGGCAAAAATATTACCCTTTCCGCTTGGATAAAAGGCAATAATTTCAGTTCTGGTTTCAAAGGCATTATTGTTAAACAATCAGCCGCCCCTTACGAAATGTGGGCCTATGATGACGATTTAATGTGTGGTTTTACTATTGACGGAACTATTCAACGCAAAACTTATGCTGCTAATTTTTCTCCAGGAGTTTGGTATCATACCGTTTGTTCCTACGACGGTAATAATATTAAAGCTTATGTAAATGGAATACTTAAACAATCTTGGGCACAAGCTGGAAATGTAATCACTGATAATAACAGTCCAATATATTTAGGTTGGTCAGGTTATTCAACAGAATATCTCAATGGCCAAATCGACGATGTCCGCATTTACAACTACGCCCTCACCTCCGAACAAGTCAAACAAGTCTACAACGGTGGCTCAATCAACTTCCAATAACTATCATTATCTACATCAATTACCATCTTACCCTCCCTGTTTTTACTCCTCATTCACTTTCACGCGCTAATTTTTAACCCCTGCCCCGCCCTGGGCGGGGCAAAAATAAACTCCCCCGTCTTGTCAAAGAAGGGGGTCAGGGGGAAGATTTTTCTCTTTTCCCCTATTTCTGAACCCAAATCCATCCTCCAATTCCACCTATCACTTACTCCCCGACTCTGCTAACATTTTTCTAATAAATACATCAATCAAAATCAAACCCTAACCCTACCCTTTCCCTTGACAGGGCAAGGAAAAAAATACCACTTTAAGTGGTGAATAAAAGAGAGATTAAAAGTTTATCTTAATTAAAAGTCCTGCCCTGTCAAGGTCCATAGATACCCCGGAGAGGGTAGAAGGATTTAGGAAGGGTTTTGTCTTAATTCCTAAACGTCACCACAATCGTCTGTGGCAACTGTGATCCGCCGTACACCGCGTTTATCTTAAACTGTCCTTCTATTGTCGAAGTCAATTTAAAGCTCACCTTACCATTCTTATCACTCAAAGTATTCACCGGCTCTACACCATTAGTCATTCCTGTTAATTCTACTGTTTTCCCTTCCACCCCCTGTCCGTTCTTGTCTTGCAAAAAAACATTCACTACACAAGCATCCTTACCATCTGCTCTTGCCAAAATCTCTTCACCTAATAAATATGAACCACCCACCACCACATTTCCACTGGAACTCGCCCTAGTCAAAGTCACCAAAGCTCTCGGTACTACTGAAGTTGCCAAAAACAAAATTAACAATATTCCCGCTACTACTCCTACTGCAATCAACACTGGCTTAACTCTTTTCATTTTAAGTTTTGCATTCTTCTCCATCTTAAATAAATCATAGCATAATTTAAAAAAATCAACATAGCAAATTCGATCAAATATATCATTTAGCACTCAATAGTTTTAATTGCTAACTATTTTAGTTTAATTTTTTATACCTATCTTTGGGTTAAAAACTAACTATAACTTTCTCCTTTATCCTTTCAACTTTAAACTTTCCCCTTTTTTACTAAATGTAATATATCAATCTACAGCCTAATACTATCCTATAAATCAGTCACCATCAATTTATACCCATTTTTCTTCTATTTTCCCATTGTCTAATTTCACCTATCCTTAAACCATTTTTTCATTTAAACCTAAAATAATATTTTAACCAATAAAAACTTAAGTCCTGCCCTGTCAAGCGAAGAATTTAGGAAGGGTTTTAATTAAAATTAGTAGATCATTTAATATCTTTATATCTTTTCCGCACATCTCCGCAAACCGTTTTTTCTTTCCACTTTAAACTTTATACTTTCTTAATTATTTAGATACAGTTTGTAAGTAGGTGAACCACGTGTGTAAACAAAAGTGAAAACACTATTTTCCTTATTTTTTCCGTTTTTCATACTATCAAAATATATCAATAACCCCCTCAAATTTGTGCTTGACAGCCTTTTTCTAATAGTAGATAGTTATATTAACTACTCGTTAAGAATTTTATAAACATGTATAAAACATATAATTTCAAACCTAATTTTTTATCAAAGCCCAAAAATTCTGCTCTCCAAAATATGGCAGAAAAATTAGTCCCATTTTTAATTGTTGCCGCCACTTTCGTCTGGCTCTGGAAATAATCAATTTCTCATGACCTCCTCGGTAACCCCCACCAGTCAAAGAACCCTAGTCGACAATTTTGTTATCCTTCAGCCCTTCAAGGGTTGGTTAACCATCAAAAATTATTCCCCTGCCACCATTCGCAATTATCTCTCCGACACCAATCAGTTTTTTGATTTCGCTACTGACCAAGATATTTTTTCTTCAGATACTGTCTCCGCCTACCTCAAAACTATCCAGTCCGATTCAAATTACGCTCGTTATTTATCTTCCCTTTCCAAGTTCTTTCAATTTGCCCAAGATCAGAGCCTAGTAAAAACTGACCCTCTAAAAGCCGCTCTACGCGACAAAAAACCATCCAGTGATGAAATTATCAATCAATACACCCAATACCTTAATAAAAAGCAATTTTCCCAAAGTACCGTCAAAAATTACCTAAATGACATCAAACAATTTATTGATTGGTCAAAATTAAAAATTGAATCTTAATATTTTTAATCATTCCAGTTTTGACACCTACGCTGCTTATCTAAAAAGCACTGGTCTTTCTGATACCTCCATCAAACGCAAGCTTTCCTCCCTCACCAACTTTCAAAAATATTTGATTAAGAAAAATTTAATTCAATCAAAC